>NZ_JWIZ01000023.1 GCF_001038205.1 Muribacter muris
TTTTTGTGCATTTGCTACATAACGCCGTATTTTTGGCATTATGCAGCGCAAACGACAGGCGCTGTAAGTTCGGGCGATAGCAACACAAAATTGCTAATTTTTCGCCATAACGCACCGCGTGTTGTCAATTTTTCCTTGTAATTCTTGCCATTTTTGCTAAATTCTTGCGGTTATTTTTCTGAATTTATAAAGGTTTAAAAATGAGCCAATCCCTTGAGTTAATCAAATCTGCGATTAAATCGATCCCCGACTACCCGAAAGCCGGCATTATTTTCCGTGATATTACCTCGCTACTTGAAGTGCCGAGCGCCTTTCAAGCCTGTATTGATGCGATTGTTGCCCAATTTAAAGAGAAAGGCATTACCAAAATTGTTGGTACGGAGTCGAGAGGCTTTATTTTTGGCGCACCGGTAGCATTGGCGTTAGGCGTACCGTTTGTGTTGGTGCGTAAACCGAATAAATTACCCCGCCAAACCATTTCGCAAAGCTATGAGCTAGAATATGGCGAAGATACGCTGGAAATTCATTGTGATTCCGTTCAAGCGGGCGATAATATCTTGATTATCGACGATTTATTGGCAACCGGCGGTACGGTTGAAGCCACGGTAAAACTGATTCGCCGATTAGGCGGCACGGTTGAAAATGCCGCATTTGTGATTGAATTGCCGGCATTAAAAGGGGCGGAACGCCTTGCACAACAGGGCATTACATCTTTCAGCTTAGTCGAGTTTGACGGGCACTAATCCGCCCGTGGCTTGCGGGTAATAGTTTAGGGTTTTGACAATGAGTTATCAGGTTCTGGCACGCAAATGGCGACCACAACGTTTTGCCGATGTGGTGGGGCAGCAGCACGTTTTATCCGCCCTTGAAAACGGGTTGAGAGAGAACCGCCTGCATCACGCCTATTTATTTTCCGGCACGAGAGGGGTCGGTAAAACCTCGATTGCCCGCCTCTTTGCCAAAGGCTTGAACTGTGAAACGGGCATTACCGCCGATCCGTGCGGTCAATGTGCCAACTGTAAAGCGATTGAGGAAGGGTGCTTTATTGATTTGATTGAAATTGATGCCGCCTCTCGCACCAAAGTGGAAGATACCCGAGAATTGCTTGACAATGTGCAATATAAGCCGACAGTCGGGCGTTTTAAGGTCTATCTGATTGACGAAGTGCATATGCTTTCCCGCCATAGTTTTAATGCCCTGCTTAAAACATTGGAAGAGCCGCCGGAGTATGTCAAATTCCTGCTGGCGACCACCGACCCGCAAAAGTTGCCGATTACGATTTTATCCCGCTGCCTGCAATTTCACCTGCGGGCATTAAGTCCACAGCAAATTCAAGATCATCTTGAGTATGTGCTAAACCAAGAACAGATTGCCTATGAATTACCCGCCTTGGCAAAATTAGCCAAAGCGGCACAAGGCAGTATTCGAGATGTGTTAAGTCTGACCGATCAAGCGATTGCCACCAGTAATGCTCATATTACGTTAGAGGTGGTGAGCCAAATGCTCGGCTTAATTGACGACCATCAGCCGCTTGAATTAGTGCAAGCTATTGCCAATGCCGATGGTGAAAAGGCAATGCAGGTGATTCAACACGTGGCACAAAAGGGCGTGGACTGGCAGCAATTACTCAATGATACTGCGGAGACGCTCCACCAAATTGCAATGTTGCAACTCTTACCCCACGATCACGAACAGGAAACGACGTTGCACTTTCTTGCCCGCCAAATGCCGCCGGAAGATGTGCAATTTTTCTACCAATTAGTGCTGACCGGGAAAAAGGAATTACCCCTTGCCCCCGAACAACGCAGCGGCGTGGAGATGACGGTATTAAGAGCTCTGGCATTTCACCCAAAACATATTACTTCACAGCCGGAATCAATGCCCGTGCCAACGCCGGTTCAGTCTGCACCGCAACCGAGCGGTTTAAGCCGAATGCGTGAAGCATTGGAGCAGCAACGTAAAGCAATGCCGCCTCAAATGCCTGCGCAAGCGGTGAGTTCTGCCACAAATAATGCAAATAATCTGGCGCAACAGACCGCTTGCCAAACCACGCACGCCACAGATACACCGTCTGTCTCGCCGGCACTGCAAGCATTGCAGGCTCGTAATGCACTAAAATCGAAAAGCCAAGATAACGAAAAAAAAAAGTCTGAGTTAGCGACGCCGATTGTGCCGAAAAGTGCCGTTCCAAAAGGAAAAACAACGCTTTCGCAAAATTTTGCCGAACTGACCACGACTCGGGATAAAGTCTATCAGAAGCAAACCAAATCGCCGATACAGCCGATTCAGCAAGCGCAACCGATAAACGATGAAGATTATCGCTGGACGTGGCTGAATCCGGAGCTGGAAAGTCAGCAGCAAGAAAATATTAAACCCTCTGAAATTAAACAAGCGATTTTGCAGGAACGCACCCCTGAATTAGTACGCAAAACCATTGAGCTGGCGTGTGAACAAGATGAATGGAGTCGCATTGCCAACGAGCTCAAATTGGGCGGATTTTCTCGACAACTCGCCCTCAACAGCTATTTGGCGGAAAGAACGGGCAATCGGCTGACTTTGGTATTAAAGCCCGAAATGACCCACTTAGACAGCGAAGAAGCCCGCCATAATTTGAGCGAAGCCTTGAAAGAACAAGGTCTAGACTACGAAATGCGTATTGGGGAGAGCAGTGAACATTATACCCCCCTTGAACTTCGCCGTGTGTTATTTGCAAAATTAACCCTTGAGGCAAAGGAAGCGTTATTGGCAGATAGCAAGTTGGCACTGCTGCGTGAGACCTTTTCAGCCGATCTTGACGAATCCACCATTAGAGCGGTAGCAGAATAATGAAAGCCTTAGAAATCAAACAGTTAGTAAAACAATATGCCACAGGCGTTACAGCGGTGAACGGCATAGATTTGAGCGTTGAGCAGGGCGATTTTTATGCACTACTGGGGCATAACGGCGCAGGCAAATCGACTACTATCGGCATCATCAGCTCGTTAATTAACAAAACTAGCGGCACAGTGAGCGTATTTGGCTACGATTTAGATCAGCAAAAAACGCAATTAAAACAGCAAATCGGGCTTGTGCCACAGGAATTTAACTTCAACCAATTTGAAAAAGTACTTGATATTTTGCTTCAGCAAGCGGGTTTTTACGGCGTACCTTACCACGTTGCGCAAGAACGGGCGGCATACTGGCTGAAACGCTTGGATTTGTGGGAAAAACGCCATCATTTTACCCGTGAACTCTCCGGCGGAATGAAACGTCGGGTAATGATCGCCAGAGCGTTGATGCACAATCCCAAATTGTTGATTTTAGACGAACCGACAGCTGGGGTGGATATTGAGCTACGCCGCAGCTTGTGGGATTTTCTGCGGGAGCTGAACCAACAAGGCACGACCATTATTTTAACCACCCATTATCTTGAGGAAGCCGAAACCCTGTGCCGCAATATCGGTATCATTCAGCAGGGGCGCTTAATTGAAAATACCTCAATGAAAGCCCTATTAGCTAAGCTGGAGACGGAAACCTTTTTGCTGGATTTAGCCGAGAACCGACCGCTTGCCATTCAGGATTATCCGTTTAAATGGTTGGATGACACCACCCTTGAAGTGGAGGTTAAACGCAAACAAGGGCTGAATCGGCTCTTTCAACAGCTCTCCGCCCAACAGGTTGAAGTGCTGAGTCTGCGTAATAAATCCAACCGACTTGAAGAACTCTTTATGAAAATGGCTGAAAAATAGCCCGAAACGCAACTGTGAAACTGACGTTACCCCCTTTAAGCCTCTATATTCATATCCCTTGGTGCGTGCAGAAATGCCCTTATTGCGATTTTAATTCGCACGCACAAAAAGGCGACATTCCCGAAGCCGACTATATTACGCATTTATTGGCGGATTTAGATCAGGATCTTCGTTTCTACCGCACGGCGATTGCCGATCGCCCGATTCACTCGATTTTTATCGGCGGCGGCACACCGAGCCTGTTTTCAGCGGACGGTATTCACCGATTACTCACCGCTATCCGCCAACGGATTGCGTTTGCCGACCAGATCGAAATTACCCTTGAAGCCAATCCGGGTACGGCGGAAGCGGAGCGGTTTATCGGCTATGCACAAGCGGGCATTAACCGGATCTCAATGGGCATTCAAAGTTTCGAGCCGGAAAAATTGCTCAAATTAGGGCGTATTCACGATCGAAATGAAGCGATACAAGCGGTCGGATTTGCTCAAAATGCCGCAAAATTTGGGCTGAAGAGTTTCAATCTGGATTTGATGCACGGCTTGCCGAATCAAAGTGTCGCACAAGCCTTAGCAGATTTGGAACAAGCGATTGCCCTCCAGCCGCCGCATCTCTCTTGGTATCAGCTTACGATTGAACCGAACACAATGTTCTACTATCGCCAGCCGACTTTGCCCGATGACGATGCGTTGTGGGATATTTTCGAGCAAGGGCATCAACGCCTCATTCAAGCCGGCTATCAGCAGTATGAAACCTCTGCTTATGCTAAGGCAGGCTACCAATGCCGACACAATTTAAACTACTGGCGGTTTGGTGATTACCTCGCCATTGGTTGCGGCGCGCACGGCAAAATCAGCTACCCGACGGGCGAAATCTACCGGTTTAGCAAAACCAAGCACCCGAAAGGCTATATGCGGGGGGAATACCGTTATCAACAGCACGAAATCACCTTAGCGGATCGCCCTTTTGAATTTTTTATGAACCGTTTTCGATTGCTGGAAGCCACCCCAAAAGCCGAATTTGAGGCTTATACCGGACTGAACGACAATATTGTCCGCCCGACAATCGATTGGGCTTTAACCCAAAATTATCTAACCGAAACCGCCGACCATTGGCAAATCACCCAACACGGCAAATTATTTTTAAATGAATTGCTGCAAGGTTTTTTGGTTGAAGAATAGTCCAAATTGGTGGGACGTTCATTTTAGATAGGGTAAATGTAAGGGTAGAGTAGCTGATCTCCACCCTCTTTTTATAAAGACATATACGCTATTTCTTACTAATCGCCCCTAAAATGCCACGCATAATTTGTTTGGTAACTTGGTTGCGGAGGTTTCTGCCGACCGATTGAGCAACGCTGCCGACCAGCTGTTCGGCAACGCTTTGTTCGCTTTTTTTCTTCGTGCCGAAAATAGAGGCTAACATTCCGCCTAAGAAGCCGTTATCTTGTGCTTTTTCTTCTTCGGCGGCTTGTTGCGCTGCGTGAGTTTGGGCATTTAGCACTTCAAAGGCGGATTCATTATCGACATATTGGCTGTAATGCAGATAAAGATCGTCCTGCTTGACGAGGTTAAGACGTTCTGCCTCGCTAATCGGTTTGAGCTGACTTTGCGGCGGGTAAATGTAAGCAATTTCCACCGGTGTCGGCATTCCTTTTTCATCTAAGACGGAAATTAACGCCTCGCCGACCCCTAGTTGGGTAATCGCTTCTACCGCATTTACCGCCGGATTGGCACGGAAAGTTTCCGCTGCGGATTTAACCGCTTTTTGATCTTTCGGGGTAAATGCCCGTAAGGCGTGTTGAATACGGTTACCTAGCTGACCTAGTACGGATTCCGGCAGATCCAGCGGGTTTTGGGTAACAAAATAGACCCCTACGCCTTTTGAACGAATCAGCCGTACGACTTGCTCGATTTTATCGACCAAAACTTTCGGTGCGCCGTCAAACAGGAGGTGAGCTTCATCAAAAAACAGGACAAATTTCGGTTTATCCGGATCGCCGACTTCCGGTAATTGTTCAAATAATTCCGCCATAAACCAGAGTAAAAACGCACCGTACATTCTTGGGGAGTTGATCAATTTTTCCGAGTTGAGAATGTTGATCACGCCTCGTCCGTTACGGGTTTGAAACCAATCGTGCAAATCTAATGCGGGTTCGCCGAACAAGTTGGTTGCTCCTTCGTTTTCGAGGGCGAGCAAGGCACGTTGAATTGCCCCGACACTCGCAGCAGAGACGTTGCCATACTCTACTTGAAAGGTTTTGGCGTTTTCTGCGACGAATTTGAGCATTGCTCGCAGATCTTTCAGATCAATAAGCAGTAAGCCTTTATCATCGGCGACACGGAAAACGAGGTTAAGCAAGCCTTCTTGGGTATCGTTTAAATTCAGCAGGCGGGAGAGTAGCATTGGCCCCATTTCCGAAATCGTGGTGCGTAGCGGAATGCCCGTTTCGCCGAAGACATCCCAAAAAGAGACGGGAAAACCGTCCAAATAGGCCTCACCACCTAAGCCGAACTGCTCAATCCGTTCTGCAATTTTGCCTTGAAAACTACCCGCTTGTACCAGACCGGAAAGATCACCTTTCACATCAACTAAAAAAACCGGTACGCCGTCATTGCTGAATGTTTCCGCCATTTTGCGTAGGGTAACGGTTTTTCCCGTACCCGTTGCACCGGCAATTAAGCCGTGCCGGTTTGCCATTTTTGCCGTCAGGGATAGCGGTGTGCCTGAATGGGTTTGTGCGATAGTGTAGCTCATTTGTGTTCTCCTTAGCTTGAAGCGGTCGAATGTGGGTGTTTTTTCTCAAATTAACGGCGTTTTTTCGGTTTAAGCTGAGCGGTTAGCGCCCCTTTGTTGCCGATAGCATAGCCTTTTTCCCAGTTGCGTTTAAATGCGTTGGGTAATTTATTGGCAGTATAGCGACAATAATTGACACGTTGTTGAAACATTTCTGTTTTTTGCGGGGCAAATGACTTGCCGACACGGTAGCCGTCTAAATACCAATCGTCCGCATCGTTGCACTCAGTCGTATTGATCCGTTTATGGTGAAGATTTGTGGCTACGGGTGAGTGTCCTTTTGCGACCCCAACCCCTTGTTGCTGTGTCGTTACACAGCTCGTTAGCCCGATAGCGCAGGCAAGCAGCCCGCAGAGATAAGTTAATTTCATTGTATTCCTAAATGGTTGGGGACGTTTTGTAACGTCCCCGAAGTGATTAAAAGATTAACGGCGTTTATTCGCTTGCGGTGTTCGCATTTTTGCACCGATACGGTTTGGCTTTGGCAAATTCAGCAGCGAGGCACTATCGTATTGGCTGACTGGAATGAGATGTCCGATATATTCTTCAATTGCCGGCAGGTTGATTGCATAACGTTCGCAGGCAAAGCTGATAGAATGCCCGCTTTCGCCGGCTCGTCCGGTACGCCCGATACGGTGGACGTAATCTTCACGATCATCGGGCAAATCATAGTTAAAGACGTGGGTAACATCGGCAATGTGCAAGCCACGAGCCGCCACATCGGTTGCCACCAGAATATCCAAATTCCCTTGGGTGAAACTGTCCAGCAGCGCTAATCGTTTTTTCTGCGGAATATCGCCGGTCAGTAACCCGACCCGATGTCCGTCTGCACTTAAATAGCCCCAAATTTCTTCGCATTTATGCTTCGTATTGGCGAATACGATGCAGCGATCCGGCCACTCTTCCTCAATTAAGGTGAGTAGCAGTGCCATTTTGTCCTGATTAGAAGGGTAGAACAGTTCCTCTTTAATCAGATGTCCGGTACGTTGTAACGGTTCGATCTCAATATACTCGGCGTTGTGCATATCTTCAAACGCCAATTCACGCACACGGTGCGAGAGCGTAGCAGAGAACAGCATTGTGAGACGGTTTTCCGGTTTCGGACATTTACGCATTAAATAGCGAATATCTTTGATAAAACCGAGGTCGAACATTCTGTCTGCCTCGTCCAACACCACCACTTGAATGCGGGTTAAATCAATAATATTTTGTTTGACATAATCAATCACCCGGCCGGTTGTGCCGACTAAAATATCAACGCCTTTTTCAATCGCTTGCAGTTGTTTTTCGTAACCGTCCCCTCCGTAAGCCAACGCTAATTTTAAGCCGGTATGGCGGGTGAGAATATCCGCGTCGGAGGCAATTTGCACGGCAAGTTCACGGGTTGGGGCAAGAATTAAGGCGCGAGGTTGATTAGCTTTGGTTTGAATATCTTGGCTGAGCAAATGGTGAAAAGTGGCAACTAAAAATGCCAGCGTTTTGCCCGTACCGGTTTGCGCTTGTCCGGCAATATCTTGTCCTGCCAAAGTGTAGGGCAGGGTTTTAGCTTGAATAGGCGTACAGAATTCAAACCCTTTACTGTCGAGGGCAGCAAGGACGTTATCGTGAATCGGAAAATCGATAAACCGTTGTTCTGTAAGGTGTTTTGACATAATCAAGCCTCAATTTGCAAAAAAAGGAAAAAATCTGACCGCGTGCGACAGAATAAAGTGCGGAAAAGATACCACAAATGCCGTATTTTGAGTAGAATCTTAGGTTATTTCCCATCTAAATTCATTAAATGAGGTCATTATGTCAGTGCCAAATCTAAAAAATCGCCATTTTTTACGCCTAATGGATTTCACCCCTGCCGAAATTCACTATTTGCTTGCCTTATCCGCCAAACTCAAAGCCGACAAAAAAGCGGGAACGGAAAAACAGACAATGAAAGGCAAAAATATTGCGTTAATTTTTGAAAAAACCTCGACCCGTACCCGTTGCGCCTTTGAAGTGGGGGCGTTTGACCAAGGGGCGAATGTGAGCTATATCGGGCCGAGCGGCTCGCAAATCGGGCATAAAGAATCAATGAAAGATACGGCACGGGTATTGGGCAGAATGTATGACGGCATTCAATATCGGGGCTACGGGCAAGCGCTGGTGCAAACCCTTGCCGACTATGCGGGCGTGCCGGTGTGGAACGGTTTAACCGATGAATTCCACCCGACCCAAATTTTAGCCGATTTTTTGACGATGCAAGAGCATTGCAACAAACCGCTCAACCAAATGAAACTCGCTTACCTAGGCGATGCCCGCAACAATATGGGTAACTCTTTTGTGGAAGGGGCGGCATTGATGGGCATTGATTTACGCTTGGTCGCGCCAAAACAATTTTTTCCGGAGCAAGCCTTACTGGACGAAGTTGCGGATATGGCAGCGCAAACGGGGGCGAAAATTACCTGTACCGAAGAGGTTGCCGCCGGTGTTAAAGATGTCGATTTCATCTACACAGATGTGTGGGTGTCAATGGGCGAGCCGGAATCGGCGTGGGAAGAGCGGATTAAATTGATGAAGCCCTACCAAGTGAATACGGCATTGCTGAAAGCAACGGGTAATCCGCAGGTTAAATTCCTGCACTGCCTACCGGCATTCCACGATGATCAAACCCTTGTCGGTAAAGAAATTGCCGCGAAATACGGAATGAACGGTTTGGAAGTTACAGATGAGGTGTTTGAATCACTGGCTTCAATTGTGTTTGACGAAGCGGAAAACCGAATGCACACCATTAAAGCGGTAATGGTTGCCACCTTAGGCGATCAAATTTGATACACAAGCGGTAGGTTAGAGCTATTTTTTCCCCAAAATATTATGTATGTGCTAGAGAAAGCGAATATAATGTTACCATTTTGCTAAAAAATGTTTTGAACCTACCGCTTGTTAGCCGACAAAATTCAGTATGGAACACATTAATATCAGTTTCGTTGTCCCCGTTTACAACGTCGAAAAATACCTTGCTGCTTGCTTAGACAGCCTGCTTGCCCAAACGGTGAGTAAAGAGATCATTATTATCAATGACGGTTCAACGGATAATAGTCTGGCAGTGGCACAAGCTTATTTTGCCCGTTATGCGTGCATTTCTGTGCTGAATCAGAAAAATCAGGGCATTTCTGCGGCACGCAATGCCGGGCTGAAACTGGCAAAGGGGCGTTATGTCTATTTTGTTGATTCGGACGATTGGATTGTCGAGCCTCACCTTGACAAAATGGTGGAGATTGCCGATCAGCATAATGCCGTTTTACTTAAAGGGACGGCTTCTTATAGCTATGAAGATGGATCGGGCTGAGTGCCTTATGTTCGCCCGTTTGAATCAAAAAATATTGGCAACAATCAATATGAAATAATGACGGGCTATCGCCATTTGCACGATATGCTCAGCCGAGATTGGCTGCCAAGTTGCTGCTTTGGCTTTTTTAATACCGAGTTTTTACGCCGGCACGGTTTGCAGTTTCGAGAAGATATAAAAATCGGTGAAGATGCCGTGTTTATGACCGAAGTGCTGACCTGCGAGCCGGAAAAAACCGTGATTGAAGTCGGACGGGTCTTTTACCATTATCGCCTACGTCCACACAGTCTGACGACCACGAAAAACGATATTGCCAAGTTAGTCAATCTGTTTGAGGTGAGCCAATTATTCATTAGTTTCTATGAAAAACAGCGTGCTGTGCAGGCGAATGAACAAATGCTGATAGACTTACAGCGTATTGCGGCAATTAACTACGGTAGTGCTTACCGATACCAATATTTGAGCTATACGCCGGAAAATAAGGCGAAAGTTCGTCATTATTTCACGCCGGAGATTATCCGTTTTATGCAGCGATTTTTGAGCTACGAAGTTATACTTTAGATGAAAAAGGACACGCAATGTGTCCTTTTATATTGCAGAATTACTCTTGTGCCAGTGCGGTAATCGGATTGAGGCGGGAGGCGTTGCGGGCGGGAATATAGCCGAATACAATGCCGATAAGGGTAGAGCAGAGGACGGCGATTATGACGGATGAGCCGGAGAGTACCATTTTAAAGTCCGTTCCCAATGTGTTAAAGGCGAGGATAACGCCAACGGCGAGCAGAATGCCGATGACCCCGCCCAATAGGCAGATCAACATCGCTTCGATAAGAAATTGTTGCAGGATATTCCCCTGTTTTGCGCCGATCGCCATTCTCACTCCGATTTCTTTGGTGCGTTCGGTAACAGACACCAACATTATGTTCATCACGCCAATGCCGCCGACTATCAATGAAATCAAGGCAATGGACGAAATCAGCAGGGTCATTGTGTTGGTCGTGCTTTCAATGGTTTGCTTAATCGTGTCGGTGTTCATCACGAAGAAATCTTTTTTGCCGTGGCGATAGGTGAGAAAATCCGTCAGACTTTTTTCGGCGGTTTGGCTTTCCACATTATCCCGGATTTTAACGGCAATGGAATCAATGTTTTTTGCCCCTGAAATACGTTGCATTAACGTGGTGTAGGGCGTCCAAAGATTGAGGTTACTGGACGGATTATTTGCCTGTTCTGCTACGCCGATGATCTCAAGGGGCTTCTTATCAATTAAAATCTGCTTGCCGATTGGCTGATTGAGCTTAAGGCTTTTTTGCGTATTCGGGTCGATCACGATCACCTGTGCCGCTCTGTGTACTTCGTCCGGATTAAACAATCGCCCGTCCCGTAATTTAATTCCCCGTACGTCAAAATACTGTTCGCCTACGCCGTTGATTTGACCGGTAACGGCGATATTGCCGGCAATAATAGTGCCGCTATGCATACTGTTTGGGGTAACGCTTTCGATATAACGTTGTTGGGCGAGTGCCGAGACATCGCCGATAGTGAGATTTTTGGTTAAATTCGCCCGCCGATCACCAAATCCCGTGCCGTTAAAAATGCTCATCGTATTTGTCCCCAAGCTATTGATATTCGATAAGATCTGCTGTTGAGAGCCTTTTCCCAACGCCACTACCGAAATGACGGACGCTATGCCGATGATAATGCCCAACATTGTCAGCAAGGCACGCAACTTATGCGCCATAATCGCACTGGTCGCCATTTTAAAAGATTCGTATAGTTGATCCCAAAGCCGTGGTGAACGGTGTGGTGCGTCAGCAGTCGCAGGCGGCGTGTTTAACGGTTTTTGCCGTTCGTCCCGCAAAATTTCGCCGTCTTTAATTTCAATGACCCGTTGTGCGTGGGCGGCAATATTCGGATCGTGAGTTACCAAAATTAAGGTATGCCCCTCTTGGTGCAGGCTTTGTAAGGTCGCCATTACTGTTTCGCCGCTGTGGGAATCTAGCGCCCCTGTCGGTTCATCGGCAAGGATAATATCACCGCCGTTCATCAACGCCCGTGCAATGCTGACCCGTTGTTGCTGCCCGCCGGAAAGTTGGTTCGGCTTGTGATGCAGTTTGTCGCCCAGCCCCAGCTTCTCTAGCAAAATTTTTGCTTTTTCTAACCGCTTGTGTTTTTCAACACCGGCATAAATTGCTGGTAAGGCGACATTCTCTAACGCTGTGAGGCTGGATAACAGATTGTAACGTTGGAAAATAAAGCCAAATTGTTGGCGGCGTAGTTGGGAAAGTTGATCGCCGGAGAGCTGTTGCGTTTCTGTGCCGTTGATTTTATAAGAGCCGTCCGAGGCGGTATCGAGGCAGCCGAGAATATTCATCAAGGTCGATTTCCCCGAACCCGATGCGCCGATAATCGCAACAAAATCCCCTTTTTCGATGGTTAAACGGATATTTTTGAGAATGTGGGTCGGCGATTCGGCACTGCCGACCCATTTATTCAGTTGTGAAATTTCAATCAGTTTCATTATTTCCGAGAAAATTAAAATGGGTGAATGATGGACAGATACGGGCAAGGTTGGTTCAACAAGCGGTTGGTTTTGCAAAAAAACGAACAAAACCAACCGCTTGCAAGTATTATTCTAACCAAAGCGGTAGTTGAATTTTAACCTTCAAACCGCCCATTTCGCTCTTTTCAGCGGACACCGTGCCTCGATGTTGTTGGATAGCGTTGGCAACGATTGCCAAGCCTAAGCCCGTGCCGCCCGTTTGTCTGGCTCGATCTTCTTCCACCCGATAAAACGGGCGGAAAATTTCGGTGTATTGGCTGTCCGGTACGCCGGCACCGTTGTCGTCAATGGTGATAAAGAGATTTTTTTGGTCGAGGTAAATCGTTACTTTGACCGTTGTCGCTGTGTATTTTTTCGCATTGCGGATCACATTTTCCACCGCACTGGCTAACATTGCCACATTGCCGTTAATGAAATAGCGTTCCGGGTGGACGATACGTTGGCTCACAAACAAGGTTAATTCATTTTGTTCTAGTTCAAATTGGGCATCTGCCAACACATCTTCCCAAATTTTAGCAATGGGAAAAATTTCCCGTTTTAAGTGGTGGTTGGCTTGGTTGCGGGAGAGCATCAGCAGATCGTGGATCATTGTGTCGAGCTTTTGAATTTCCCCTTCAATGCGTGTGATCTCACTGGATTCACCGTTGCGGCGGCGTAACAGTGAGAGCGCAAGTTGCATTCGGGTCAGCGGCGTTTTCAACTCGTGGGAAATATCCGAAAGCAGCCGTTGTTGGTAGCCGGTTAATCGCTGTAAGGCGGTGATCATTTGGTTGAAACTTTTGCCGACTTGACGGAGTTCCATAATGCCTTCCTGCTCAAGTTGCGGGTTGGTGGTTAAATTACCGGTTGCCACAGCGTTGGCACTAAGGCGTAATTTTTTCACCGGTTTGGCAATACGGCGGGAGAGCCAAAGCATAATCGGGGTGCTGACGATCAGTAGCAGCAAAATCATCATCCACGGCGAGTCAAACATATAGTTGATGAAATCACGTTGCGGGCTGACTTTTTGCACAAAATATTGGTAATAGTTGCGGGTATCCGATTTGATGAAAAACGGGCCGTAAAATTCAAATTTACCAAAACGGCGTTGGAGCGGCTCGGCAGGGCTATTCGCTTTATAGATGAAGGCTTGTAGTGCATTGAGGTGCTGTTTGTTCACGCCAACCAAGCGGTTTGATCCCTGTTCTAAGAGAATAATATCAAAGCGGTTGGGGGTAGTAACCGATAAGTTTTTCTGAAAAATATCATCAAGGTTGTAATGCTCTTCGGTATAGCGGCTTTCTTCTTCAAAATAGAGACGTTTGCCTAGCTCAATATGATTAAATACCCGTGCATCAAAATTCGGCAAAACAAGGGCAATCGCAAATACTGTGGCGATAATAATCATAAAGGAGAGAAAAATTTGGTAGGCAAGATAGTTTCTTAAATTTCGGATTTTGTTTAGCATTGTTCTTCCCGTTAAATGAAAAAATCCCCCACAACTGTGAGGGATTACGCAAAACCGATTATTGCTCGGTAACTAACAAATAACCACGACTCCGCAAGGTTTTGAACCAAGGCAGGTTATCGTTGCGTTCCGGTAATTTTTTACGCAGATTAGAAATATGCATATCAATCGCCCGGTCGTAAGGGGTGAGCCGTTTGCCAAGAATTTCAAGGCTAAGTAATTCACGGGATAAAATTTGCCCCGGATGGCGCATTAGCATTTGCAATAGTGCAAATTCCGTGCCGGTGAGATCCAAATCCCGCCCCTCAAACATTGCCTGCTGACGGCCGGGGTGAAGTTGCACACCGCCAAATTGCAATAATTTGCGATCTTCGTAAACACTCTCGGGAAGTGTATCTAAATTGAGCGGTTTGGCTGAATTGACGGTGCGGCGTAAAATCGCTTTAATACGGGCAACCAATTCACGATCATTAAACGGTTTTGGCAGGTAATCGTCCGCCCCCAGCTCTAAGCCCAGTACCCGATCGATTTCATCGTCTCTGGCGCTCAACATTAACACCGGCGTGTTATATTTTTGACGCACTTGTTTTAAGGTTTCAATCCCGTTGAGAACCGGCATCATTACGTCCAGTAAAATCAGATCGTAGCTTTGTAATTTTAGCTCTTCAAGAGCATCTTGACCGTTATGAACGGTATGCACCTTAAAGCCTTCGAGAGAAAGTAATTCGGCAAGTAACTCGGTAAGATCAACATCATCATCAACTAATAAAATTTTTGGCATAGCTGTTTTTCCTATTCCACTGCGTTTGTTTTTTAAACATTTGCTCGGGTATCTTTACATAAGCAAATCCATTCGGCTACTTTACCGAATTTTGTCAATTTATTCTATATTTTTTATTTGATTCCACAGAAAATCAAGTTCTTGAAGCGTACAATCTTGAGGTAATTTCCCTTGTGATTTCAAGATCTTCTCAATTTGTCTGAAACGGTTTTCAAATTTTACATTGGCATTGCGTAAGCCGGTTTCTGCGTCAAGTTTGTGATGACGGCATAAATTCACCGTAGCAAACAGCAAATCGCCCAATTCTTCTGCCAGTTTAGCTGAGACTATCGGCGATTGCGCTAACTCGGCTTTGACTTCCTGCAACTCTTCTTCCACTTTGGCTAAAACATCATTGGGGTTATCCCAATCAAAGCCGACCTTCGCACAGCGTTTTTGCAATTTATGGGCACGGGTGAGTGCAGGGAGTGCAAAGGGTAAATCATCAAGAATAGATGCTTGCTCACGGTGTTTCGCCTCGTTAGCCTTTTGTGCTTCCCAGTTTTGCAAGGCTTCTTCGCCGCTTTGGGCGGTTTTATCACCGAACACGTGCGGATGGCGATAAATCAGCTTGTCGTGAATATCGCTTAGTACGTCATAAAAGCTAAATGTTCCCTCTTCTTGTGCTAATTGGCTAAGAAATACCACTTGTAACAGCAAATCGCCGAGTTCTTCCCGTAATGCACGGCGATCGTTGGTGTGAATGGCTTCAGCGACTTCATAGGTTTCTTCCAATAAACAGGGTAGCATTGAGTCAAAGGTTTGCTGGATATCCCACGGGCAGCCGGTTTTTGGATCACGTAGTTTCGCCACCACGTCAAGAAATTGGTCAATTGTTGTCATTGTTATCCCCTCAATGTAAAGAAGCCTATTTTGGCGTTGTCGGCTGAATTTGTCTATGAAATTTGTCAATTTATTGTGCTAGAATTTCACCACTCTCACTTAACCGGATCATTGATATGGATTTAACCTACCTACAAAAACTCCCGCAAGCTGAATTTAGCGCCCGCCGCCAGCGTCTTTTTGAGCAAATGCAAGATAACACTGCCTTGATTGTGTTTACCGAAACGGAAAAACGGCGTAATAGCGACTGCGATTATCTGTTCCGCCCCGATAGCTATTTTTGGTATCTGACCGGATTTGGCGAACCGCAAGCCGCTTTGCTGCTCATCAAAACGGCAGGGCAGTGCCGAAGTCTGCTGTTTTTACGCTCGAAAGATCCGCTAATGGAAACGTGGAACGGTCGCCGATTGGGCGTAGAGAATGCGCCAACGGCATTAGCGATAGATGAAGCCTTTGATATTGCCGATATTGAAACAGTGTTTGCAAAAAAATTGGCAAATCTGACCGCCTGCTATGTTGCCGAAGGTATGCAAGAATGGGGGGATAAGATAGTGTCTGCCGCATTCACACTCGCTCAAAATAGAGATTGTCAGCGGCTTGATTGGCGGCCGATCCTGTCGGAAATGCGTTTAATCAAATCCGAAAATGAAGTGGCACTCCTGCAACAAGCGTGCCAAATTTCCGCCCTTGCCCATCTGCGGGCGATGAAAACCACCCGTCCGAACCGCTATGAAATGGAGATTGAAGGGGAAATTCAGTATGAATTTTCACGTTTCGGGGCAAGGTTCGCCTCCTATAATCAAATTGTCGCCAGCGGTGAAAATGCCTGTATTTTGCACTATAACGAGAACGATCAAATCTTAAAAGACGGCGACTTATTGCTGATTGATGCCGGTGCGGAATTTGCAATGTATGCCGGTGATATTACCCGTACCATTCCGATTAACGGCAAATTTAATACGGCACAACGGGAAATTTATCAGCTCGTATTAGATGCAATGAAAGCGGCAGTGAAATTATTAGTGCCAAACAGTTCGATTAAAGTGGCGAACGATTGTGCCATACGGATAATGACGGAAGGATTAGTGCGTCTGGGCATTTTAAACGGCGATGTTGATAGGCTGATTGAAGAAAAAGCCTACCGCCAATTCTATATGCACGGGCTGGGGCATTGGCTCGGCTTAGATGTCCACGATGTCGGTGATTACGGCGTAGAGCGGGATCGTCCGTTACAAATCGGAATGGTGTTAACCGTTGAGCCGGGGCTTTATATTCCGAGCGATGCCGATGTGCCGCCGCAATATAAAGGGATAGGCGTGCGGATTGAAGATAATTTGCTCATCACCGAATACGGCAATAAAAATTTAACCTCAGCAGCCCCGAAAGAGATCGCCGAGATCGAAGCCATAATAGCAGACAGCCGTCTTTAACCGCTCCGCCTTTTTGGTTAGAATAAATTTTTCTATGTTATGGAAGGACAAACACAATGACCCAAGTATTTAATTTCAGTGCCGGCCCGGCAATGATGCCGAAAGCCGTTTTAGAGCAAGCTCAACAAGAGTTACTTAACTGGCAAGATCAACACACCTCTGTGATGGAAGTCAGCCACCGTGGCAAACTGTTTATGGAAATGATCACCCAAGCCGAACAGGATTTTCGCCAACTTTACGCAATTCCCGATAATTACAAAATTCTCTTTCTCCAAGGCGGAGCAAGGGGACAATTCGCTGCTATCCCAATGAATTTGCTCAATAAAAAGGGCAAAGCGCTCTACCTTAACGGCGGACATTGGTCGGCAACGGCAGCCAAAGAGGCTCGTCTGTTCGGCGATATTGATGAAATAGATATTTTAGAACAGGACGAAACACTGCAAGTTAAAGCCTTAGATTTGCGTGACATTGCCACGCAATACGACTATGTTCACTACTGCCCGAACGAAACGATTAGTGGTGTAGAGATCTTTGATATTCCGGACGTGGGCGATACGCCGTTAGTGGCGGATATGTCGTCTAATATTCTCTCCCGTGAAATCGACATCAACAAATTCGGTTTAATTTATGCCGGCGCGCAAAAAAATCTGGGACCGGCGGGGATCACGATTGTTATTGTGCGTGAAGATTTAATCGGCAATGCCCGCCCTGCGACGCCGTCTATTTGGAATTATGCAGTACAAAGCAAAAGCGACTCGATGATCAACACACCGCCGACATTCGCATGGTATTTGTGTTCGCTTGTCTTCAAGCACCTTTTAGCATTGGGCGGAGTGAAAGCGGTAGAGCAGCGGAATATCGCCAAAGCCGACTTGCTCTATCAATATCTCGATCAAAGCGGGTTTTACCGTAACAAAGTCGCCAAAGCCAATCGTTCATTAATGAACGTTACCTTTACCACCGACAATGACGAGTTAAATGCAAAATTTGTCGCTGAAGCGACCGCTTGCGGCTTACAAGCCTTAAAAGGTCATAAAGTGCTGGGCGGAATGCGAGCCTCTATCTACAACGCAATGCCGATTGAAGGGGTCGAAGCGTTAATTGCGTTTATGCGGAAATTTGAGGCTGAAAATAGAGGGTAGTCTAGTGAGATCCTGTCAAAAATTAACAATATTATGTAGCAGTTGAACAAAGTTGTTTTTTGTTTGCTTGTAGGGACACACTGCGTGTGTCCGGATTTTAACCTATTGAAATAATTTGATTTTTATAAAGGGCACACGCAGTGTGTCCTTACATTCCGTTAAAATGTCTATTTTTGTGCATTTGCTACATAATACCGAAAAATTAACAGGATCTCACCACTTGTTAGTGATTGTATTCTAATAACTTAGTTTGCTTTCCACAGCCGTTTCCCTAAAAACACGCCCCAGATAATCACCACAAACGGCAATGTTAATGAGGGTAAATTGAGTGGGGCAAAAAGATGATCTAACCCCACAATCACCCAAGTGGAAAGCATTGCAGCAATAATAAGCCCCAGCCAAGCAAGCGGACGTTTAAGAGAGAAAAAGGCAGCAAAAGCGATGCCGATTAAAATTGCGTTAAAGCCATAGATGCCCGCCGCAATTAAATAATGTGCTTCTGGTGATATTAATGTCATTAGATAAGCACAGCTTAGTGCTATCACGGCAGCTAAAAAGTAAAGCCAATTCCCTATCAGTAACCCTAATGCAATTAAAAGGCTGCCTTCTCTATTTGCCGCTAAAAAGACTTCATCAAAGGGTAAAAAGAAAGCATCTAAAAGTGTGCCGGTTTGCGGTGTACTATGTAAGATAATACCGTCCACCATTGGTAAATAGGGGTGAATAATAAACATTAACCAAGTAGCAAGAATAAAAGGCAACGTGAGAATAGGCAGTTTGGTTCGCTGAAACAGCGGTTGCAAACCCTGTTGTAGTAACACAGTGATGAGAGCAACGGCAATAACCATTGCTATCCACCAAGGTGTGTTGAAGAATGTTACAAAGGCAATCGCACTTAATGCCGAGTTATAGCCGTATAGCCCCTGCTCAATCTCGTTCGGATCTTGCTTGGTAACATAAGCGAATAGTCCGCCCACGCCGCTGCCAATCAGTGCCGCAAGCCCGATTTGCCACGCACCATAGCTAAAGCCGAGTATAAACAGTAACCCGACAAATGCCGAATTGACCAACATTATTTGGGAAATCCCTCTCAGCAACGAATACACTATCGTTTTATACATTTTCATCACTATCCTTAACACAATTTAAAGTATGATCATAGACCAAAACACGCTCGGTAAGCTAGCCAATTTTATTTAAATATGATTAACTATCACTTTATCTGACTATAACAAGGATGAACAATGCAATACATCAACATCGTAAATGAAGGGGTGAAATCGTTATCCCCTTATCAAGCGGGCAAGCCGATCGAGGAATTAGAACGGGAGCTGGGGATTTCAAATATCGTCAAGCTGGCATCGAATGAAAATCCGTTTGGTTTGCCTGACAGTGCCAAACAGGCAATTTTGGCTAAACTTAACGATCTCACCCGTTATCCTGACGCTAACGGTTTTGCACTTAAGCAAGCAATTTCGCAGAAATTTGGGGTAAGTCCAACGCAAATCACCCTTGGTAACGGCTCAAATGATCTTTTGGAATTGTTTGCCCACACCTTTGCCGGTGAGGAAGATGAAATTATCTATTCTCAATATGCGTTTATTGTCTATCCGTTGGTTACTAAGGCGATCAATGCGGTTGCCCGTGAAATTCCGGCAAATGCGTGGGGACACGATCTAGACGGCTTTTTGCAGGCGATCACATCCAAAACGAAGTTAATCTATCTCGCCAACCCGAATAATCCGACCGGCACATTTTTAAGCCACCAACAGATTGCCGACTTTCTTGCCAAAGTACCGGAGCAGGTGATTGTGGTGTTGGACGAAGCCTATACTGAATTTACCGAGCCGAGCAAGCGGGTCGATGCGTTCGGACTTTTGCAAAAACACACCAATTTGATTATTTGCCGCACCTTATCGAAAGCCTACGGTTTGGCAGGGTTACGCATTGGCTATGCGGTATCAAATGTGGAAATTGCCGATCTGCTGAACCGTGTCCGCCAGCCGTTTAACTGTAACAGTCTTGCGTTGGCGGCAGCCGTTGCGGTGATCCAAGACGAGCAGTTTATTGCCGCTGTTGCCGAAAATAACCGCCGAGAAATGCAACGTTACGAAGCATTTTGCCAACAGCATCAGCTAAGCTATATTCCCTCAATGGGTAATTTTATTACCATTGATTTCAACCGACCGGCACAGCCGATTTATGACGCATTGCTGCGGGAGGGCATTATTGTCCGCCCGATCGCCGGTTACGGAATGCCAAATCACCTACGCATTAGTATTGGTTTGCCGGCGGAAAACGAGCGTTGTTTTGCGGCTTTGCATCGTGTATTAGGCTTATCAGTTTAACACGCGGTCAAAAAGCATTGAAACGTTGCAAATTTATTATTGATATATCAAAGAGATAAGCAATGTAAACAAATTAAATTATACCGTGTGGGATCGCATTAAATAGAGTAAAAAATGGAAAAAATTACATTAAAACCAATTTCTCGTGTTGAGGGGGAAATCAATCTACCTGGCTCAAAAAGCCTCTCAAACCGTGCGTTATTATTGGCGGCGTTAGCCGAAGGCACAACGCAGGTTCATAACCTGTTGGATAGTGATGACGTGCGTCATATGCTCAATGCGTTGAAAGCGTTGGGCGTGGACTATCAACTATCGGACGACAAAACCGTTTGCACGGTAGCCGGTTTAGGTGGCGCATTTAAGGGACAAGACGGCTTGGCGCTCTTTTTAGGTAATGCCGGTACGGCGATGCGGCCTTTAACCGCCGCATTATGTTTGAAAGGCGAGAGCAGTGCGGAGATTATCTTAACCGGCGAACTGAGAATGAAAGAACGCCCGATTCAGCATTTGGTCGATGCCTTACGTCAAGCGGGTGCGGATATTCAATATTTGGAAAATGAAGGTTATCCGCCGATTGCAATCCGTAATAGCGGTTTAACGGGCGGAAGCGTGCAAATTGACGGCTCGATTTCCTCCCAATTTTTAACCGCACTGTTAATGGCAGCACCGCTTGCCGAGGGCGATATGACGATTCACATTATCGGCGAGTTGGTCTCCAAGCCCTACATTGATATTACCTTAGCGATGATGAAAGCCTTTGGCGTGGCGGTCAGTCATCAAAATTATCAGATCTTTTTCGTTAAAGGCGGGCAGCGTTATATTTCGCCTAAGACGTTTTTAGTCGAGGGGGACGCTTCGTCTGCCTCTTATTTCCTCGCCGCCGGTGCGATTAAAGGTAAGGTGAAAGTAACAGGGATTGGTAAACATTCTATCCAAGGCGACCGCTTGTTTGCTGATGTACTGGCAAAAATGGGGGCGAATATCACTTGGGGTGAAGATTTTATCCAAGCGGAGCAGGGAGAGTTGCACGGCATTGATATGGATATGAACCATATCCCCGATGCGGCAATGACGATTGCGACCGCCGCACTGTTTGCTAAAGGGGAAACGGTGATCCGCAATATTTATAATTGGCGGGTCAAAGAGACCGATCGTTTAAACGCAATGGCGACCGAGTTGCGAAAATTGGGGGTGAATGTCGAGGAGGGGGAAGATTTTATCCGAGTAACACCGCCGGCAAATCTCGGCGATTTGCAGCACGCCGAGATTGCGACTTATAACGATCACCGAATGGCAATGTGCTTTGCGTTGGTGGCGCTATCGCCTACGCCGGTAACAATTCTAGATCCACAATGTACTGCTAAAACCTTCCCAACCTTTTTTGAGGCATTTGAAAAAATCAGTCATCGTGAGTAAGCGGTGAGTTTTGAGAGATTTTTAGCAAAATTTGCGGTACTATGTAGCAAATGCACAAAATAGACATTTTAACAGAATGTAGGGACACACTGCGTGTGTCCTTTATAAAAATCAAAGTATTTCAATAGGTTAAAATCCGGACACACGCAGTGTGTCCCTACAAGAGAATAAAAAAACAACTTTGTGCAACTGCTACATAATATTGAAAATTTGTCGATTACACTTTTCATAAAGAGTAATGATGTAAGCTATTGGGACGCTATATTAGGCGTCCTTTTTTCTACTTTGAAGGGCGAGAAATCATTGAGAGGTGCAAATATCTGCTGCTGTTCTCCCAATGCGATTTATCTGGATAATCGATTTGTTTGATGAGTAATGTTGCAAAAATTATCAGCCAACTAACCGCTTGCTTGGGTGGTTACGCATTTTCTTTCGGGCAATGTTCAAAATTGAGAAGTAGTTCAAATTTTCTAAGGAAAGAGTGTGGTACTATCCGAATATCCTAGATAGGTAACTAAGGAGTTCATTATGTATAAACATATTTTAGTGGCGGTTGATCTTTCTGAGGAAAGTTTGATTTTATTGCGTAAAGGCGCAAGTTTAGCAGCAAAATGCCAAGCGAAGCTGTCGATTATTCACGTTGATGTGAATTTTTCCGACCTCTATACCGGATTGATTGATATCAATATGTCTTCAGTGCAAGATTCCGTTTCCGAAGAAACGGGCAAAGCGTTAGCCGATTTGGCGGAAAAGATTGATTACCCCGTCGAAGAATGCCTCAACGGCAGCGGGGATTTCAGTCAAGTCTTGGAAGAAGCGGTGGATAAATATCACATCGATCTCTTGGTTACCGGTCATCACCAAGACTTTTGGAGCAAATTTATGTCTTCAACCCGTCAAGTGATGAACAATGTGTCGGTAGATATGTTGGTTGTACCGCTCGGTATTGATGAATAGTAAGAAACCGTTTGCGTCGGCTCAGATGCAAGCGGTCTTTTTTCAGACAAAATTTGCAAAGGAGATAAAGCCGTCAAATATAGGCTCTACAAAGTATCTAAAAAAGTGTGTAAAATATGCCGAATTTATTGTTAAGCCGATTAACAGTAGCGTACCACAATTTTTTATGTATTTAGAGTAACTTGAATGAAAACAACTTCCGAAATTAGACAATCGTTCTTAGAATTTTTCCAAAGCAAAGGGCACACGATTGTGCCGAGTAGCTCCCTTGTGCCTGAAAACGATCCAACCTTGCTTTTCACCAATGCAGGAATGAACCAATTCAAAGATGTGTTTTTAGGGCTGGACAAACGCCATTACAGCCGTGCGACCAGTTCTCAACGTTGCGTGCGTGCAGGCGGTAAACATAACGATCTCGAAAATGTCGGTTATACCGCTCGCCACCATACTTTCTTTGAAATGTTGGGTAACTTCAGCTTCGGCGATTATTTCAAACAAGATGCGATTGCGTATGCGTGGGAGTTCTTAACTTCGGCGAACTGGTTAGGATTACCGGCGGAAAGATTGTGGGTAACGGTCTATGAGACGGATGATGAAGCCTACGATATTTGGCATAAACAGGTTGGTGTGCCGGCAGAACGCATTATCCGTATTGGCGATAACAAAGGTACGCCTTATGCGTCGGATAATTTCTGGCAAATGGGAGATACCGGACCTTGCGGGCCTTGTACCGAGATCTTCTACGATCACGGCGATCATATTTGGGGCGGCCCGCCGGGATCGGCGGAAGAAGACGGCGACCGTTATATCGAAATTTGGAACGTGGTTTTTATGCAATTCAACCGTCAAGCGGACGGCACAATGGAAAAATTGCCAAAACCGTCCGTGGATACCGGAATGGGATTAGAGCGGATCAGTGCCGTATTGCAACACGTCAATTCAAACTACGAAATTGATATTTTTCAAACCCTTATCAAAGAAGTGGCGGCATTGCTAAATGTGGCGGATTTAGACAATAAATCCCTGCGGGTGATTGCCGACCATATTCGTTCCTGTGCTTATTTAATTGCCGATGGTGTCGTACCGTCTAACGAAGGGCGGGGTTATGTTTTACGCCGTATTATCCGTCGTGCCGTTCGCCACGGAAATATTTTGGGGGCAAAATCGGCATTTTTCTACAAATTAGTGCCGACCCTTGCCAAAGCAATGGGGCAGGCGGGTGAGATTTTAACCGAAAAACAAGCCCACATTGAGAAAACTCTAAAAGCGGAAGAAGAGCAATTTGCTCGTACACTCGAACGGGGTTTAGCGCTATTGGAAGAGGCGTTGGCAAAATTAGACGGAAAAACCCTCTCCGGCGAAGTGGCATTCAAACTGTATGATACTTACGGCTTCCCACTGGATTTAACCGCAGACGTATGCCGTGAACGTGAGATTAGCATTGACGAAGCCGGCTTTGAACGTGAAATGCAGGCACAGCGTGCCAGAGCACAGGCAAGTAGTCAGTTTGGCACGGATTATAACAATGTTATCAAAGTAGAGGGTGAAACTCTCTTCAAAGGCTACACTGTTACGCAGTGTGAGGCAAAAGTTGTGGCGTTATTCAGTAATGGCAAAGCGGTTGATACGATTCAATCCGGCGAGAATGCTGTGGTTGTGTTGGATCAAACGCCATTTTATGGTGAATCAGGCGGTCAGGTCGGCGATAGCGGTCAGATCAGCACGGAAATTTGCCATTTCAATGTAACCGACACACAAAAATACGGCCACGTTTTTGGACATATCGGGCAGCTTGTCTCCGGTTCACTTTCGGTCGGTGACAGTGTTTCAGCGCAAGTCGATACGGCACGCCGTCACGCTATTACCTTAAATCACAGTGCGACTCACTTGTTACACGCCGCATTACGTCAGGTGCTGGGTAATCACGTTGCACAAAAAGGGTCGTTAGTGTCTGAAAGTGTCTTGAGATTTGATTTTTCTCAACCGGAAGCGATTTCAAAAGCTCAATTAGACGAAATTGAGCGTATCATTAACCGTAAAATCCGTGAAAATATTAACGTTACCACCGATATTATGGATATTGAATCGGCGAAACAGAAAGGTGCAATGGCACTATTCGGCGAGAAATACGGTGATGAAGTGCGAGTGGTCGGTATGTCCGATTTCTCAATGGAGCTTTGTGGCGGTACGCACGTTAAGCAAACCGGTGAAATCGGCTTATTTAAGTTTGTTTCCGAAGGGGCAGTTGCTGCCGGTGTTCGCCGTGTTGAAGCGGTAACGGGCGAGAATGCACTGGATCTTATCTTCCAACAACAGCAGGTTTTAGCACAGAGTAGCGAGTTGCTGAAAGCGGATAGCAGTAATTTAGTTGAAAAAATTCAACAGCTACAAGAGAAAACCAAACGTACCGAAAAAGAGTTGCAACAGCTCAAGGATAAATTGGCTTCGCAAGCAAGCGGTGAGTTAGCTAAACAGGTGCAACAAATTGGCGGGGTGAATGTCCTTGTACAACGTTTAGAGAATGTGGAAGTGAAATCATTGCGTACGATGGTAGATGATCTAAAAAATCAACTTGAAACGGCGGTGATTGCCTTTGCCGTACCGACACAAGATAAAGTCAATCTTATTGTTGGGGTAACGTCTGCATTATCGAAAACGATAAATGCGGGTGAATTAGTGGGGGTAATGGCTCAAGCAGTGGGCGGTAAAGGCGGTGGCCGTGCCGATATGGCAATGGCAGGCGGTTCGCAGCCGGAAAATATTGAGCAAGCGTTAGACATTGCGATGAAATGGATTCAGGCAAAACTCTAATAATGACAACATTCAGGTAAGGCAGGATATGCCTTACCGCTTACAATAAAAATAAAAGGAGAAATGACAATGCTTATTCTGACTAGGAAAATTGGCGAAAGCCTGTTAATTGGTGATGATGTTGAAATTACCGTACTCAGTATTCGTGGCAGTCAAGTGAAATTAGGCGTAAAAGCCCCCAAAGAGATTTCCGTTCATCGAGAAGAAATTTATCAACGGATCAAAGCACTCTCGGAAGAAACAAAACAAGGGTAGCACTTTATACAGGATTCAACTCAACAACATAAGGAAAATATTATGAGTAAACTCACGTGTTTCAAAGCGTATGATATTCGAGGTCAATTAGGTACGGAGCTTAATGTCGATATTGCGTATCGTATCGGGCGTGCTTTCGGGCAGTTTTTAAAACCTAAAAGTATCGTTGTTGGGGGGGATGTCCGTTTAACCAGTAACGAACTCAAAAATGCGGTAACAAACGGTTTATTGGACTCCGGTGTAGATGTGATTGATCTGGGGCAAACCGGTACGGAAGAAGTCTATTTTGCAACATCATTTTTAAAAACGGACGGCGGTATTGAAGTAACGGCAAGCCATAATCCGATGGATTATAACGGAATGAAATTAGTCCGTGCTGGATCTCGTCCGATCAGTGCAGATACGGGTTTGGCAGATATTCAACGCTTAGCGGAAGAAAATCAGTTTCCGCCGGTCGCCCAGCGTGGAACTTATACGCAAAAAAGTGTATTGGGTGACTATGTTAGCCACTTATTATCCTACATTGATTTAAGCAAATTAACGCCGAAAACCTTGGTGATTAATTCCGGTAACGGTGCGGCAGGTAAAGTTATTGATGCGATTGAAGCACAATTTAAAGCTAATAATGTACCGGTAACCTTTGTCAAAGTGCATAATAATCCGGACGGCAATTTCCCTAACGGTATCCCTAATCCGATTCTGCACGAAAACCGTCAAGATTCGATTGATGCTGTGCTTGCCAATAAAGCGGATATGGGGATTGCCTTTGACGGTGATTTCGACCGTTGTTTTTTCTTTGATGAAAAAGGCGGCTTTATTGAAGGCTACTATGTTGTCGGCTTGCTCTCTCAGGCGTTTCTTCAAAAAAATCCGGGGGCAAAAATTATCTACGATCCACGTTTGATTTGGAATACGGAAGAATTGGTTTCTCAAGCCGGCGGTCAAGCGGTAATGTCAAAATCAGGCCATTCATTTATTAAAGAGAAAATGCGTGAAGTTGATGCGATTTATGGCGGTGAAATGAGCGCGCACCATTATTTCCGTGATTTCTTCTACTGCGACAGTGGTATGATTCCGTGGCTACTTACCCTTGAATTACTTTGCACTACCGGTAAAACATTAAGTGAGCTGGTTGGCGAACGTTTAGAGAAATTCCCATCACCGGGCGAAATCAACAGTAAATTAGCCGATGCGAAAGTGGCATTAGATCGCGTTTTAAACGCTTATCAAGATCAGGCAAAATCCGTGGATCGTTTAGACGGGATTAGTGTTGAATTTGACAACTGGCGGTTTAATTTAAGAAGTTCAAATACCGAACCGGTCGTTCGCTTAAATCTTGAAACGAAAGGTGATAAAGCGTTAATGCAACAAAAAACGGACGAAGTGTTGGCACTGTTACGTCAGTAATTTGCCTATTTTTTAACTTAACAGACCGCTTGCACAGGGCAGGCGGTTTTGTCTTTCTTTAATTTTAAGGATTTTTATGAAAGTAATTATTCCTGTGGCGGGCTTAGGCACACGTATGCTACCTGCTACCAAAGCTATCCCAAAAGAAATGTTGACTATTGCGGATAAACCTTTAATTCAATACATTGTAAACGAATGTGTGGCGGCAGGGATTAAAGAGATTGTGCTGGTTACTCATTCTTCAAAAAATGCTATCGAAAACCATTTTGATACCTCATTTGAGCTGGAAACAATGCTCGAAAAACGGGTAAAACGCCAATTATTAGACGAAGTGCGTTCTATCGTGCCAAAAGATGTTACGATTATGCACGTGCGTCAAGGTCAGGCAAAAGGGTTAGGGCACGCCGTATTATGCGGGCGGGCGTTGGTTGGTAACGAACCTTTTGCCGTGGTGTTACCCGATGTGTTACTTGCCGATTTCAGTGCCGATCAAAAAACAGAAAACCTTTCTGCAATGATTCAACGTTTTAAAGAGACTGGGAATAGCCAGATTATGGTCGCACCGGTGGCAAAAGAGGAAGTCAGTAGCTATGGTATCGTGGACTGTCAAGGGGCAGAACTTACCCCAGCGGGCACGGCAAAGATTGTCAAGGTCGTGGAAAAACCGTCTATTGACGAAGCACCGTCTAACTTTGCGGTTGTCGGTCGTTACGTCTTCTCTGCGGCGATTTGGGATTTATTAGAAAAAACACCGATTGGTGTGGGCGATGAAATTCAATTAACCGATGCCATTGATATGCTAATTCAGCAGCAAGACGTTGAAGCATTTCATATGACGGGTAAAACCTTTGATTGTGGCGATAAGTTAGGCTATATGGAAGCCTTTGTCGAGTACAGTTTAAACCACAGCAAATGCGGAGCGGATTTCAAATCCTATCTTAAGAAATTGGCGAAAACGTTATAGTGTAATGAAATGGGCGATAAACAAATAATAAAGAAAGTTGCGCAAGCGGTAGGTTTTGGGCTTTTTTGTGCCGGCTTGGTTCTTTACGTCGCCCCTTGGATTAATCAGCAATATCGTAATGAAACCGATAATGTCATTAGCTTTCACAATGCTGTGCGTACCGCTTCGCCTGCAGTTGTAAATGTATATAACCAAGCCTTTGATGTGAATGGTTCCGGTATTGCCAGCGAATTACAGCTTAACAATTTGGGGGCCGGGGTGATTATGACTCCAACCGGCTATATTTTAACGAATAAGCACGTTATTCAAAATGCCGATCAGATTATTGTTGCGCTGCAATCAGGGGCAATTCATAGTGCGGTATTGGTTGGTTCGGACGCTTTAACGGATTTGGCGGTTTTAAAGATTGAAGCGGAAAATCTACCGACTATCCCGCAAAATGAAAAACGGCTGACGAATATCGGTGATGTTGTTTTGGCAATCGGCAACCCGTTGAATTTAGGGCAGAGCATTACACAGGGTATTGTGAGTGCCACGGGGCGAAATGCACTATCAGAAACCGGCAGACAAAATTTTATCCAAACGGATGCCTCGATCAATCAAGGTAATTCAGGTGGCGCGTTAGTCAATTCAGCCGGGGAGCTAATCGGTATTAACACGTTGAGATTAGGCAAAACCAGCGAAGAATTAGCGGAAGGGCTTAACTTTGCCATACCGATTAACCTCGCCAATAAAGTGATGAATAAAATTATCAAAGACGGGCGGGTTATCCGTGGCTACTTTGGGGTAAACAGCTCGCTATTTTATTCTGCAAAACAACTCGGCTTAGGCGAGAACGGTGTGCTGATCACAGGAGTAGCCGACTATGGCCCGGCGGCACTTGCCGGCATTAAAACAGGTGATTTGATTTTACGTATCAATGATATTGATGCAGAAAGTCCTGCACAAATGATGGAGTTGATTGCCGATGCAATTCCGGGGACAAAAATGAATGTGCTTATTTCGAGAGACGGTAAAACACAGGAAGTTCAAGTAACTATCGGTGAATTTCCGGACATATAATAAGGTGATAAAATGACAAATATGGTGATAACCGTAGATGGCCCAAGCGGCGCAGGCAAGGGTACACTCTGCCACGCGCTAGCCGCAGAATTGGGGTTTGATTTTTTAGATTCCGGAGCGATTTATCGTATCTTAGCCTTGGCTGCCCAACAAGAAAATATTGCGTTAGACAATGAAGAACAGCTTGCCGAGTTGGCTCGCCGATTAGATGTTAAATTTGAACTGGTAGGCAGTGAAATTGAGGTAATCTTAAACGGTCAGAATGTCGGGGATCTCATTCGCACGGCGCAAGCGGGTCAAAATGCCTCAAAAATTGCTATTTTTCCTAATGTGCGTAAAGCATTATTGCAACGTCAGCGTGATTTCCGCAGTGAGCGAGGTTTGATTGCCGATGGGCGAGATATGGGTACAATTGTGTTTCCGGAAGCGGAAATTAAATTCTTTTTAGACGCCAGCGCGGAAGAACGTGCAAAAAGGCGTGTAAAACAGTTGCAAGAAAAAGGATTTAATGCTAACTTTGACGAGATTTTAGCCGAGATAAAAGAACGGGATTTTCGCGACAGAAATCGTGAAGTTGCGCCGCTTATTCCGGCTAAAGATGCGTTGATTTTAGACTCAACCTATTTATCGATTGATGAAGTGATTCAAAAAGCATTGGATCATATCCGTCAGTATCGTTAATGTTATTGCTTAACAACGGATTGTTAGGTTTTTATTACTAACCCCATTTAGACGGATGCTAGGTGGACGTTTTATTTATTTAAGAAATTTTTATTATGACTGAATCTTTTGCTCAACTCTTTGAAGAATCACTAAAAGGTCAAGAAACCCGTTTAGGTTCAATTGTTAAAGGTACTGTAGTTGCTATTCAAAAAGGCTATGTATTAGTTGATGCCGGTTTAAAATCGGAATCTGCTATTCCGGCTGAAGAATTTTTAAACGCACAAGGCGAATTAGAAGTTCAAGTTGGCGACGTTGTTGATGTAGCACTTGACGCTGTTGAAGACGGTTTTGGTGAGACTAAACTTTCCCGTGAAAAAGCGAAACGTAACGAATCTTGGGCTGCATTAGAAAAAGCATTTGAAGAACAAGCTACGGTAGTCGGTTTAGTAAACGGTAAAGTAAAAGGTGGCTTCACGGTTGAGTTAAACGGTGTACGTGCATTCTTACCGGGTTCATTAGTTGATACTCGTCCGGTGCGTGATTCTATCAACCTTGAAGGTAAAGAATTAGAGTTTAAAGTGATTAAACTTGACCAAAAACGTAACAACGTTGTTGTTTCTCGTCGTGCGGTAATTGAATCTGAAAACAGCCAAGATCGTGAAGAAGTATTAGCGAACTTAGTTGAAGGTTCAGAAGTTAAAGGTACAGTTAAAAACTTAACTGACTACGGTGCATTCGTTGATTTAGGCGGTGTAGACGGCTTACTTCACATCACGGATATGGCTTGGAAACGTGTTAAACACCCAAGCGAAGTGGTGAATGTCGGCGATGAAGTAACGGTTAAAGTATTGAAGTTTGACAAAGATCGCACCCGTGTTTCTTTAGGCTTAAAACAATTAGGTCAAGACCCTTGGGTAGCGATTGCACAAAATCACCCGGTAAACAGCAAATTAAGCGGTAAAGTAACCAACTTAACCGACTATGGTTGTTTCGTTGAAATTTTAGATGGTGTTGAAGGTTTAGTTCACGTTTCAGAAATGGATTGGACAAACAAAAATATCCACCCGTCTAAAGTTGTTAACGTAGGCGATGTCGTTGAAGTAATGGTGCTTGAAGTTGATGAAGAGCGTCGCCGTATTTCCCTTGGTTTAAAACAATGCAAACCAAATCCGTGGGAACACTTTGCTGAAACACACAACAGAAATGACAAAGTGAAAGGTAAAATCAAATCAATCACTGACTTCGGTATCTTCATTGGTTTAGAAGGCGGTATTGACGGTTTAGTTCACTTATCCGATATTTCTTGGAATATGTCCGGTGAAGAAGCGGTTCGCCAATACAAAAAAGGCGACGAAGTAGAAGCAGTCGTTTTACAAGTTGATGCAGTGAAAGAGCGTATCTCTTTAGGTATCAAACAGTTAGAATCTGATCCTTTCACTAACTTTGTTGATGGTACTAAGAAAGGTGCTATCGTTAAAGGTAAAGTAACCGATGTTGATGCAAAAGGCGTAAAAGTAGAACTGACTGATGGTGTTGAAGGCTACATTCGTGCAGCGGAAGCAACACGTGATCGTGTAGAAGATATTACAGCGGTTATTAACGTAGGTGATGAGCTTGAAGCGAAATATACCGGTGTAGATCGTAAAGCACGTGTCGTTAATTTGTCTGTTCGTGCTAAGGATGAAGCAGAGGAGTCTGCCGCACTTGCGCAAGTGAATAAACAAGAAGAAGCTATTCCAAATGCAATGGCTGAAGCGTTTAAAGCTGCAAAAGGTGAATAATTAATCCTTTGACCTAAGGCGGATATGTATTAGGCATATCCGCCTAGATTTATCAAAATAAAGGAGAAAAAATGACTAAGTCCGAATTAATTGAAAATTTAGTAATTAAATTTCCTTCATTACAAATGAAAATTGTCGATGACAGCGTTAAAGAAATTTTGGAGCAAATGACGGTTTCTTTGGCAAAAGATGAACGCATTGAAGTCAGAGGATTTGGCAGTTTCTCTCTCCATTACCGCCAGCCTCGAATGGGTCGTAACCCTAAAACAGGGGAATCGGTGAAATTAGGTGCAAAATATGTGCCTCACTTTAAAGCAGGCAAAGAACTAAAAGAACGTGTTGATGCATAATTTATCTTTTCGCCCTTAGTGTAATAAACGGAGTCTTTATGAAATATATCTTCATTGCGGTAATTATCTTAGCGATTATTATTGTTGGCGTTACGATTGGTGCAAATAACGATCAACTTATTACATTCAACTACTTAATTGCAAAAAGTGAATTACGTTTATCCAGCTTAGTTGCAATCTTATTTGGCTTTGGGTTAATTTTAGGTTGGTTTATTACCGCTTTTTTCTATTTAAAAGTGAAACTGCAAAATATCGCATTAAATCGCAAACTTAAACGTCAAGCAAAACAAATCAGTGAACTGACTTTACCAAAGGTTGAGTAATGCTGGAATTATTGTTCCTTTTATTACCCATTGCTGCATTATATGGTTGGTATATGGGGCAACGTAGTGCAAAAAAGGATCAAGATGCCATTCATCATCAATTCTCCCGTGATTATGTTACGGGATTGAATTTTCTTCTTTCTAATCAACACGAAAAAGCGGTTGATATTTTTCTCTCAATGCTGCAAAAGCAAGAGACCGAACATCGTATTACGCACGATTCTCAATTTGAAGCGGAATTAACTTTAGGTAATCTATTTCGTTCAAGGGGAGAGGTCGATCGTGCGCTCCGTATTCATCAAGGGCTAGAGAGTAATCCCGATTATACCTTTGAACAAAAACTGCTTGCTAAACAACAGCTTGCCAAAGATTTTATGGCTGCCGGTTTTTTTGATCGTGCTGAAAACTATTATATTCAACTTTTAGACGAACCGGATTTTGCGATCAACTCGCTAAAACAGTTAAGCCTTATTTATCAAAAGACAAAAGAGTGGCGAAAAGCGATCAATGTGGCAGAAAAACTGCTCAAAATTGCTCCGAATACCGATAGAACACCTTTGGCACATTTTTATTGTGAATACGCTGACGCCTTTAAAGAGGGTGAACAGCAAAAGCGTATAGAGGCATTACAACAAGCGGTAACTTATGCGCCAAATTGTGCAAGAGCCTCCCTTTTGTTAGGGGAGTATGCACTGCAAAACCAACAGTTTTCACAAGCACTTACGCATTTTGAACAGATACTGAGTCAAGATCCCGACTACATTAGCGAAGTGTTAGACAAAATTAAACTGTGCTATCAGCAGCTCGATCAATTAGAGCACTTTGAGCTGTTTCTTATCCGAGCAAATCAAATTAAACATAACAGCAGTATTGATTTAGCATTAACCGAATGGATCGAACAAAAAGACGGTATGGAGACGGCACAAACCCGTTTATATCAACAAGTTCGCCAATATCCTAATTTGTTTACCTTTCATCGCTTTATCTATTACCAAATGCACGAAGCCGAGCAGGGTAGAGGTAAGGAAAGTTTAGCCCTGCTACATAAAATGGTTGGTGATCGTATTCAAAAAAGTTTTCATTACCGCTGCACACATTGCGGCTATCAAAGCTATCGGCTAAGCTGGCATTGCCCGTCTTGTCGAAAATGGGAAACGATTAAACCGCTCCACAGTATTGTGGACGTTATTTAATAAGGAGTCCGAAATGGATAATAAAATTATTGTCGCATTAGATTATGAAACCGAGCGTGAAGCGCTTAATTTTGTGGATCAAGTCGATCCCTCTTTATGCCGTTTGAAAGTCGGCAAAGAAATGTTTACAACCTTAGGGACACATTTTGTCAAACAGTTGCAAGCACGCAACTTTGATGTTTTTTTGGATTTAAAATATCACGACATACCAAATACAGTGGCAAGAGCGGTTCGTTCAGCCGCCGATTTAGGCGTTTGGATGGTGGACTTACACGCTTGCGGCGGATTAAGAATGATGGAAACCGCAAAACAAATTCTTGAACCATATGGCAAAGACGCCCCATTATTGATTGGCGTAACTGTATTAACCAGTATGGAAGATCTCGATTTATTACAGATTGGTATTAACGCCTCACCGATGGAACAAGTTATCCGCCTCGCTCATTTATGCCAACGTGCCGGTTTAGACGGTGTTGTGTGTTCCCCTCAAGAAGTTGAAGTATTACGCACGCACTGTGGTAAAGATTTTAAACTGGTAACACCAGGGATTCGCCCAGAAGGCAGCGATTTTGGCGATCAACGCCGTGTAATGACACCAAAACAAGCCATCGAAACAGGCTCTGATTACCTTGTTATCGGTCGCCCGATCACACAAGCACAAGATCCATTGGCAGTTTTAACCGCTATAAACCAATCCATTGCTTAACAAGCGGTCAGTTTAAACAGGAATTTTGTAAATGACCTTAGTTTATTCAACGGAAATCGGCAGAATAAAAAGCGAAGCACCAAAAGCAGAACGACCTAAAGGTGATGGCATTGTACGAATTCAACGCCAAACAAGTGGCCGTAAAGGCAAAGGTGTTTGCATTATCACCGGATTGAATTTAGATGATAAAGGGATAATGTCCCTTGCTTCTGAGCTTAAACGCCGTAGCGGCTGCGGTGGCTCGGTTAAAGACGGCATCATTGAAATTCAAGGCGATAACCGTGATCAATTAAAACAAATGCTTGAACAAAAAGGCTTTAAAGTCAAATTAGCCGGAGGCTAAAATCCATTATAAATTTCGCATAATGTATATTATGTTAAATAAAAGAATGATAACGATAAGATCAGCCGCTTTCGTATGATTATCCTCCGTTTAGGAATTTATTTTCTAGGCTGAAAAGCGTATCATAGCAGGCTAAACATATTGTTAAAGAATGTGTTACTTTTTATTCCAATAACAACTGTATAGGTGTTTCGACAATGTCAAAAAATATTCTTATTCTTAACTGTGGTAGCTCCTCTTTAAAATTTGCTATCCTTGATCCTATCTCGGGCGATGAAAAATTATCGGGTCTAGCAGAAAATTTTAACCTTGAAGATGCTCGAATTAAATGGAAATTAAACGGTGAGAAAGGTGCGGCTGATTTAGGCGCAGGTGCGGCGCATAGCGAAGCACTAAATTACATCGTATCGCACATTTTAAGTGCCGAATTGAAAGACAGTATCGGTGCTATCGGTCATCGTATCGTTCACGGCGGTGAGAAATATACCTCCTCTATCGTGATTAATGATGATGTTATCGCCGGCATTAAAGAAGCGGCAGCCTATGCTCCACTCCACAATCCGGCGCATTTGATCGGGATTGAAGAAGCATTCAAAGCTTTCCCTGAATTAAAAGAGAAAAATGTTGCGGTATTTGATACAGCATTCCACCAAACAATGCCGGAACACTCTTATCTCTATGCACTGCCTTATTCACTCTATAAAGAACACGGCGTTCGTCGTTACGGTTTCCACGGTACAAGCCATTATTATGTCAGCCGTGAAGCAGCGAAAACGGTCGGTATTGCGCCGGAAAAAGCGAATATTATCACCTGTCATCTCGGTAACGGGGCGTCTATCGCCGCTATCCGTAACGGTGAATGTATTGATACCTCAATGGGCTTTACACCGCTTGAAGGCTTAGTTATGGGGACACGTTCCGGTGATTTAGATCCGGCAATCATTTTCTTTATGCACAATACCCTTGGTATGTCTGTAAAAGAGATCGAAGACACATTAGTGAAAAAATCCGGTTTATTAGGTTTAACGGAAGTTACCAGCGACTGTCGCTATGCTGAAGACAATTATGCAGAAAAACCGGAAGCCAAACGTGCAATGGATGTATTCTGCTACCGTTTAGCAAAATATATCGGTTCATATATGGCGGTAATCGGCGATCATTTAGATGCGATTGTCTTTACCGGCGGTATCGGCGAAAACGCAGGGCCGGTGCGTGAATTAACCTTAAAACACTTGAAATTATTTGGTATTAAAGTGGATAGCGAGAAAAACCTTGCGGCACGTTTCGGTAAATCGGGCGAAATCACGGCTGACGATTCTGCATTCCGTGCATTTGTGATCCCAACAAATGAAGAACTTGTCATCGCACAAGATACAGCACGCTTAGCGTTATAATCTCAAGCCTGCCCTTTGCGGCAGGTTTTATTTTGGAATTAACAAGCGGTCGATAAATGACGTTTTTTTGCAAAAATGAACTTTAACTCCCCGCTTGTTATACAACACTGGAAACGAAAAATGTCTAGAACAATCATTTTAATCCCTATCAGCACCGGCGTCGGTTTGAGCAGTATCAGCCTCGGTCTCGTTCACTCTTTAGAACAAAAAGGAATGAAGGTCGGGTTCTTAAAACCGATTTCTCAACCTGTGAGCGGCGAAGATGTCTTAGACCGCTCCACTACCATTATCCGCACCTCAAAAACCACCGAAGTTGGTGAACCGTTTATGTTAAGTGCCGCTGAAACATTAATCGGTCAAAACCAAACGGATGTATTACTTGAAAAAGTGGTTGAGCGTCATCAGCGTCTGGCGAAAAATAGCGAAATTGTGGTGGTGGAAGGTTTAGTGCCGAACCGCAAACACGCTTATGCCAACAAAGTGAACTATGAGATTGCACAAGCATTAGATGCGGAAATTATCTTAGTTGCTGCACCGTCTGCGGACTCCCCTGCCCGATTGAAAGAACGCATCGATGCCGCTGTCGCTCAATTTGGTGGTCGTCATAACCCGAATTTATTGGGGGTCGTGGTCAATAAATTTAATGCACCAGTCGATGAATCCGGTCGTACCCGTCCGGATCTCACCGAAATTTTCGACTCTTTCCAACACAGTGCCAATAATGTGTCAGAGTTAGAGCGTTTATTCAAAGACAGCCCGATTAAACTGTTAGCTTGCGTACAGTGGAAAGCCGATTTAATTGCGCCTCGCGCGATTGACTTAGTGAAACATTTAGGCGCTTCCATTATTAAAGAAGGCGAAGTTCACCAACGCCGTATCCGCAGTGTAACATTCTGCGCCAGAAGTTTGCCAAATATGGTTGAGCATTTTAAAGCCGGCAGCTTATTAGTGGCTTCGGCGGATCGCCCTGATGTCATTGTTGCCGTGGCACTTTCTGCAATGAATGGTGTTGAATTAGGCGCATTACTCTTAACCGGCGGTTATAAAATTGACGGACAAATTGCTAAATTGTGCGAACAAGCCTTTGAAACCGGCTTACCGATTTTCCGCGTAGAAGGCACAACTTGGCAAACCGCCTTGAATTTACAAAGTTTCAGCCTTGAAGTACCTGTTGATGATAAAGAGCGTATCGCAAAAATTCAGCAATATGTTTCCGAACAATTTGATGTCGGCTTTATTGAAAGCATTTCAAAAGGTGCAGTGCGCGCTCGCCGTCTCTCCCCTGCTGCTTTCCGCTATCAATTAACCGAGTTAGCCCGCGAAGCGAAAAAACGCATTGTGTTACCGGAAGGCGATGAGCCGAGAACGGTTAAAGCCGCGGCATTATGTGCCGAGCGTGGCATTGCCGAGTGTATTTTATTGGCGAACCCGACTGATGTACAACGGGTTGCTGATGCACAGGGTGTTACATTAGGCAAAGGGATTACGGTAATCGACCCTGAACAAGTGCGTGAAAATTATGTTGATCGCCTTGTTGAATTACGTAAAAACAAAGGAATGACGGAAGCCGTTGCCCGTGAGCAATTATTGGATACGGTGGTTCTCGGCACAATGATGCTGGAAGCAAACGAAGTGGACGGCTTAGTGTCCGGTGCAGTGCATACAACGGCTAACACGATCCGCCCACCGATGCAGATTATCAAAACTGCACCGGGTAACTCAATTATTTCCTCCGTCTTCTTTATGCTATTACCGGATCAAGTATTAGTTTACGGAGACTGTGCGGTCAACCCTGATCCAAATGCCGAGCAATTAGCAGAAATTGCTATTCAATCGGCTGAATCGGCGAAATCTTTCGGTATTGATCCTCGTGTGGCAATGATTTCTTACTCTACCGGCACATCGGGTAGCGGTGCCGATGTGGAGAAAGTCGCAGAAGCAACCCGTATTGCGAAAGAAAAACGCCCTGATTTAATTATTGACGGTCCGTTACAATACGATGCAGCGATTATGGAAGATGTAGCTCGCTCTAAAGCACCTAACTCACCTGTTGCAGGTAAAGCGACCGTCTTTGTTTTCCCTGATCTGAATACCGGTAATACCACTTATAAAGCGGTACAACGTTCTGCGGATTTAGTGTCTATCGGTCCGATGCTACAAGGTATGCGTAAACCGGTTAATGACCTCTCCCGTGGTGCATTAGTCGATGACATCGTTTACACCATTGCATTAACCGCAATTCAAGCGACCCAGTAATCACAAGCGGTCGGATTTTGCCTAAAAGGTGCAAAATTAATTTAATGAAAATAAAAAGGCGATATTACTCATCGCCTTTTTTATTCTTTCGGTTAGCAGGATAACAGTGCAAAAATCCCTGACAATCTGACCGCTTGCTTTTACTCCCCTACCCCATTAGCGTTTTATTCGGCTCAAATGGGATTTCCCTCGCCAATTTGGGAACAAGATAGCCAGAGCTAATACGTTGTAACTTTTTGTAGATTTCAATGGCTTGCGCATCATCAATATAAAAATGGCTTGCGCCCTCCACTTTATCCAATAAATGCAGATAATAAGGCAAAATGCCATACTGAAATAGCTTGTCGCTCAAGGCTTTAAGGATTTCTGCCTTATCATTTACCCCTTTTAGCAACACCGATTGATTAAGTAACGTAACGCCTGCCTGTTTCAGTTTTTGCATTTTATACTGAAAAATATCATCAATTTCATTCGCGTGATTGATATGCGTAACCAGTACGATATTGAGCGGAGAGCTTGCCAATCGCTGACACAACGCGTCTGTAATCCGGTTGGGAATCACGACCGGTAGGCGACTATGAATGCGTAGTGTACGGATATGAGGTAGCTGCTCTAAAGCAGTGATGACCCAGTCCAATTCGTGATCTTTTGCCATTAACGGATCACCACCGGAGAGGATCACCTCCTCCAATTCCGTATGAGCGGCAATATAATCAAGGCTTTGTTGCCACGAGGCTTTCCCACTTTTAACCGCCTGATAAGGAAAATGGCGGCGAAAGCAGTAACGGCAGTTGATCGCACAACTATTTTTAAGCATAAACAGCAAACGGTTATGGTATTTATGCAAAATATTCGGTGCGGGCGACTGTTGCTCTGCCAACGGATCTTGCACAAAACCTTCCGCCGCTAAAAACTCGTCTTGATGGGACATTGCCTGTAAAAAAAGCGGATCGTTCCGTGCTTTTTTTTGCATTTTGGCGGCAAAAGGGCGCGGTACACGCAATGCAAACAGTTTGCGTGCCTGTATATCTTGTTGAAACTTGTGGCTATCCAGTTCAAGATACGCCAACAGTTCAAGCGGATCACGAAAGGCTTCGGCCAAATCAGCCAGCCAATCTTCCGTGTGCGTCCGAATTGCAATACGCTCCACTGCCCTTTCCTTCCGTGATTATTGTGAAATAACACACGCCGCCGGTGCGTTTTGTCTATCTACCATCAATGTCGGCGCTAATTGCGGATTAGCCGTGCTGACTAGATATTGCACGCCATTTAAGCAGTAACGTAAATAGCCGGGTGTTTTTTCGATTAAATTCGGATCATTTTGTGGATCAACGGCTTTAAAGCTCGGAATAGTCTGAGCAGCCGTTTGAACCTGCTGATTAAGTTGCGCCATTGGTTCGGCTTGGGTTGCCGGTTGCTGTGCTTGCGCTTCGTTCGGTGCTAAGACTTCGCTTAATAGATAACCTGCCGCTGCGCCGGTAACAAAATTGCCTAAACGGTTACTTTGCGCGGCTTGAGCCCCTGCATTTGGCATTGGCGGCGTATTATTAAAGGTTGCATCATTTTGCTGTGTTTGCGGCTTAGTTTGAACCGCCGGCGTACTTTTTTTACTGCTCATACGCATACCGCCTTTTTTCGCTTCGACAACCGTTGAAACCGATAAGGCTAAAATCGCCCCGAGTGTGATTAATTTTTTCATTGCTTTTCCTTATGGTTGAAAAACGTAGATTATACCGTAAAAACAAAAAATAAAAGGGGGCTGGTACGAAGAAAAATTTTTAAATTTTGAGTGATTTTGTGTATTATATACGCCTTTCATTATCAGCCCGATGGGCGTTTTTATATTTGAGGATACAATGGCGAGTTACAGCACTAATGATTTCAAACCGGGTTTAAAATTTATTCAAGATGGCGAACCTTGCGTGATCGTTGAAAATGAATTTGTGAAACCGGGTAAAGGTCAGGCATTCACCCGCACCAAAATTCGTAAATTGATTTCAGGCAAAGTATTAGAAATCAACTTTAAATCCGGTACATCCGTTGAAGCGGCGGATGTTGTCGATTACAACTATACCTACTCTTACAAAGACGAAGATTTCTGGTATTTTATGCACCCGGAAACATTTGAGCAGATTTCCGTTGATGCAAAAGCACTGGGCGACAACGACAAATGGTTGGTTGATCAAGCCGAGTGTATCATCACCTTGTGGAACGGTTCGGCGATTGCCGTAACCCCACCAAACTTTGTGGAATTGGAAGTAACGGAAACTGATCCAGGCTTAAAAGGCGATACGGCGGGTACTGGCGGTAAACCGGCTACATTAAGTACCGGTGCAGTTGTGCGTGTGCCACTTTTCGTCCAAATCGGTGAAGTTATTCGTGTCGATACCCGTTCCGGTGAATATGTTTCACGCGTGAAGTAATTAAAAAATCGGCAGATAAAATCCTCTCCTCAGATGGGAGGATTTTTTTTCGTTATTTCAAAACTTTATGATGAAAAAGCTGTCCGACTAAGGTAAAATCTTTTACACTTTTGAATTACAATATGCGAGGGCAAATTATGTCAGTTACTATTCTTGACCAGTTAGAAGAAAAAATTAAACAAGCCGTTGAAACCATTCAATTATTACAATTGGAAGTGGAAGAATTAAAAAGTAAAAACGATGCGGCACAGCAGGCAAACGATACATTACGCCAAGAACACGAGCAACTCAAAACGGAACATCAAAACTTCCAAGAGCGTTTACGTTCATTGTTAGGTCAAATCGACAACGTTTAATCTCACGGTTTATCTCCAAACGGCTAACTTGATTAGCCGTTTTTTATTTATCAACTATGGCAAAGCTCTATTTTTATTACTCATCAATGAATGCTGGTAAATCCACTACCCTGCTTCAATCTTCCTATAACTATCAAGAACGTGGTATGAATACGCTGGTTTATACGGCGGCGATTGATGATCGCTATGGGGTCGGTAAAGTGGCTTCCCGTATCGGCATTTCACAACAGGCAAATCTGTTTGATAAACAAAGCGATCTCTTTTCGGCAATCCGCACCGCACAGCAGCAAAAAGCGTTACACTGTATCTTAATTGATGAAGCCCAATTCCTCACCAAAGCGCAGGTTTATCAACTCACCGAAGTGGTCGATAAACTAAAAATTCCGGTGCTATGTTATGGGTTACGTACCGATTTCCAAGCCGAGCTGTTTGAAGGCAGCCGCTATTTGTTAGCGTGGGCAGATCAACTTGAGGAATTAAAAACCATCTGTTATTGTGGGCGCAAAGCTAACTTTGTGATCCGAATGAATGAACAGGGTGAAGCGATAAAAGACGGCGATCAAATTCAAATTGGTGGTAATGATCACTATTTATCGGTCTGCCGTGCGCACTACAAAGAAAAGCTGGGGTGTTAATTTAGGTTTACAAAAACGAAAATTCCCTTATCTTTAGCGTGTATTTCGAGTAGAATGCAATATTTTCACTGAAAACCGATTCAAATCTGATTATTAGAGGCACATTATGTCAACATATTCTTCAATTTCAGAAATTCTTGCCGGCAAAATTGCCGTTGGGCAAGAGGTTTCTGTCCGTGGTTGGGTGCGTACCCGCCGCGACTCCAAAGCAGGTTTATCCTTTTTAGCCGTTTATGACGGCTCGTGTTTCGACCCAATTCAAGCTATTGTCAATAACGATCTCAATAATTATCAAGATGAAGTATTACGTTTAACCGCAGGTTGCTCTGTTATCGTAACCGGTACCATTGTTGAATCGCCGGCACAGGGACAAGCGGTCGAATTACAAGCAAAAAATGTTGAAGTGGTTGGCTGGGTTGAAGATCCGGACACTTACCCAATGGCAGCGAAACGCCATTCTATCGAATATTTGCGTGAAGTGGCACACTTACGTCCTCGCACAAACTTGATTGGTGCAGTGGCTCGTGTACGCCATTGCCTAGCGCAAGCTATTCATCGCTTTTTCCACGAACAAGGATTTTACTGGGTCGCTACCCCACTGATTACCGCCTCGGATACCGAAGGTGCAGGCGAAATGTTCCGTGTTTCTACCCTTGATTTAGAAAATCTGCCTCGTGGTGAAAACGGCAAAGTGGATTTCAGCCAAGATTTCTTTGGCAAAGAAGCGTTTTTAACCGTATCCGGTCAATTAAATGGTGAAACTTACGCCTGTGCATTAAGCAAAATTTATACGTTCGGCCCGACTTTCCGTGCGGAAAATTCCAATACCACTCGCCATTTAGCCGAGTTTTGGATGGTTGAACCGGAAATTGCGTTCGCAACGTTAGCGGATAATGCAAAACTTGCCGAAGATATGCTCAAATATGTTTTCCGAGCCGTATTGGAAGAGCGCAAAGATGATATGGCGTTCTTTGCCAAACACGTTGATAGCAACGTCATTAACCGTTTGGAACAGTTTATTACTTCCGATTTCGCCCAAATCGACTATACCGATGCGATCGAGGTTTTATTAAAATCCGGTAAAACGTTTGAATTTCCTGTGGAATGGGGCATTGATCTCTCCTCCGAACACGAGCGTTATTTAGCGGAAGAGTACTTCAAATCACCGGTAGTTGTGAAAAACTACCCGAAAGACATCAAAGCCTTCTATATGCGCTTAAATGATGACGGTAAAACCGTTGCCGCAATGGACGTACTTGCACCGGGTATCGGCGAAATTATCGGCGGTTCACAACGTGAAGAACGTTTAGAAGTCTTAGATCAACGAATGCAAGAAATGGGCTTAAATCCGGAAGATTACTGGTGGTATAGAGATTTACGCCGCTATGGCACAGTACCGCACGCCGGCTTCGGCTTAGGCTTTGAGCGACTCATTGTCTATGTAACCGGCTTACAAAATATCCGCGAGGTCATTCCTTTCCCTCGTGCCCCAAGAAATGCGAATTTCTAACACCCCTAACGGCTGGTACTTCCAGCCGTTTTTTATTTTTTAGTAAATCCCAGACCACTTGCCGTTTACTCATAAAACCTGCACCAGCACTTTCGAGCGACGTTGGTAGTTGTAATGCTTTCGTTTGGCTTGAGGTAAATCGGCGATGTCTGCCGGTTTAAAGCCTCGCTCTTGAAACCATTGGGTTGTGCGGGTAGTGAGGATAAAGAGCTTCTCTACCCCGAGCTTTTTGGCACGTTTTTGGATTTCCACCAATAAAATGTCGCCCCGTGCCGAATCTCGATAATCCGGATGCACGACCACACACGCCATCTCCGCCATTTTTTCTGCCGGATACGGGTTTAACGCGGCACAGGCAATCACGACACCGTCCCGTTCAATAATGGTGTAATGGTCGATTTCCATTTCTAATTGCTCACGGGAGCGTTTGACTAAAATGCCTTGCTGCTCAAACGGGCGAATCAATTCCAGTAGGCTTGGAATATCTTGAATTGTCGCTAGACGGATAGTTTCCGATTCCTGCATTGAGAACTGTGTGCCGATACCGTCCCGAGAAAACAGTTCTTGCAATAATGAGCCGTCTGCGAGATAGCTGATTAAATGCGCCCGTTTTACGCCCGCTTGGCACACATCAATCGCGGCTTGCAAGAATCGGGCGGCAGACGAGTGGTACTGCCCCCGTTCAATCCGCTGATTAAGATGATATTTTGCCGTTTGCGGCATTAAATCGGCGATTACATCGCCTTGTTCGTCTAAAATCCCCTGCGTTTCACAAAAACCGATCAATTTATCTGCCCGCAATTTTATCGCCACTTGGGTGGCAACGTCCTCAAAGGGAAGATTAAACATTTCACCTGTTACCGATGAGGCTACCGGCCCTAGCAGCACGATTGACTGTGTTGCAAGTTGCTGTTTAATGCTCTCAAGGTTGATCCGGCGGATCTTGCCACTTAGCCCGTAATCAATCCCATCGACCACCCCAATCGGTTGGGCAAGCACCATATTGCCGCTGACGATGTTGATGACCGGCGCATTGGGGGAACGCAGTGAAAGCCTCGCCAATAAATCATAATGCACCTTGCCGACCGCTTGTTTGACAATCTCAAGGGTTTCCGGTGAGGTAATGCGGATATTTTGATAATAATCGGACGGAATTTGATGCTCGGCGAGTAAATGTTCAATCTGCGGTCTTGCCCCAAATACGATCACCAATTTGATATTGAGACTGTGTAATAAGCTAATATCATTGATTATATTGATAAAATTCGGACTTTCCATCACCTCGCCGTCTAGCATTATTACAAAGGTTTTTCCGCTGTGTAAATTCACGTAGGGCGTTGATTGCCGAAACCATTGGACTAATTCTGTATTACGCATAGGCTTACCTTATTCGATTTGTGTTTGCAAAAAATGCGGATAAACCACCCGCTTGTTATGTTTATCTCATAAAAAAATCTGCTTCTGATCACTCAAAAGCAGATTTCATACTAACCCAAGCTGAAATTTTCGCAAGTAAAACTAATCTACGCTTTGCAAAATGCGATCGGCAAATTTTCCAATACTAATCGCAAAATTATTGGATTTATTCCAATCTAAAATCGTGCGGAAATTGTTGGAAACTAAGAAAGCTCTGCCCGCCTCTTTATCCGGTCTCACTAGCCATAATTTTGTTTGGGAGAGCGCTTTCATCTTTGCCAATTCCTGCCCGTTAGGGTAAGCCACATAAATTCCCCACGCCTGCCATTCGGCAAGGCGTTTTGCTTTATTGACTTCGATGCCGGACAACGACATATCAATCGGTTGAGACAACTTCACCTCAATGCCCCACGGGAGCGTTTTGTCCCAGCCGACAGAAGAAAGGTAATTGGCAATGGAGGCAAACGCATCGCTACGGTTCTGCCAAATATCTTTTTTGCCGTCATTATCCCCGTCCGCCGCATATTTTAGGTACGAGGTCGGCATAAATTGTGTTTGCCCCATCGCCCCTGCCCAAGAGCCTTTCATTTCACGGCGGGAAATCGTACCGTTATCCAACATTTTGAACGCATTTACAAATTCTTGGCTAAACAGTGCTTCACGGCGACCGTCAAACGCCAATGTTGCTAATACAGAAAGCACATCAAAATTACCTTGATAACGCCCGAAACTGCTTTCCATTCCCCATAACGCCATAATGTACTCTTTTTGTACACCGTATTGGCGGCTGGCGCTTTCTAACTGCGGTTGAACCTGCCACCATCGCTCAACCGCCGCATTCACTTTCGCTTGGGTCAAGACTTTATTCAAATACCGGGTAACGCAGTGCGGATTTGGCGGAGGCGGTGGAGTATTCGGATCTCGGCGTTTAGCGGCTTGCTCACGGTCAAGCTGTACCGCCCGTGGCACATAGGTAATATTAAAGTGCGAATTAAGCACTTTGTCGGACACCCCCGCCCCTGCCGCTTTTTGTTTCAAAAACTGCACATAATCGGAGAAATGATTTAAAGTACGAGGCTTGTCATATTTAGCATCTAAAGCTAAATCCTGATAATGCTGGCTACAACCTGCCAGTAAGCTCAAAAAAGAGAGCGAAATTAAATATTTTTTCATTGTGTTATATTGTCGGCCGAACCGACCGCTTGTCCATAATTTACTAAACGGCTTGGGCGAATCACATTATCCTGCCGAATTTCAGCCACGCCCAGAAAAACATCGGCGGCAGAAAATAGGCGAACTTGCCCGAAAAGACCGTCCTGATTATCAAATTTTACCCGTTGCCCGAAGCTAATCGCCCGCCCCTGTGCTTCGGTCAGCAACAACTTCGGCAACCGGGCAACCGCACTGTCTATGGCTAATAAATGACGATCAAGTACCGCAAGCGGTTGGTTTTCGCTGAGATTTTGCAACGCCTCAATCGTCATCATTTGTTCAATAGGGTAATCCGCCACGGCTAAACGGCGGAGTACGGTAACGTGTGCACCACAGCCCAATGCCTCGCCTAAATCGTCCACTAAGGTGCGGATATAAGTACCTTTTGAACAATGCACGTCCAAGGTTAAAAACGGAGCTTGGTAATCAATAAAAGTGAGTTCAAAAATAGTGATCGGGCGGGCTTCCCGTTCAATCGTAATACCGGCTCTCGCATATTCATACAGTGGTTTGCCGTTATGTTTCAATGCAGAAAACATTGTCGGCACTTGCAGAATATCGCCTCGAAATTGTGGCAGCGTCGCTAAAATATCAGCTAATGCAATATTGACGGGGCGGGTTTGTACCACTTGCCCCTCGGCATCGGAGGTATCCGTCCGCTCCCCTAATTTTGCCGTTACCCGATAACGCTTATCGGCGTCCAACAAAAACTGCGAGAATTTGGTCGCCTCGCCCAAACAGATCGGCAACATTCCCGTCGCAAGCGGATCTAACGCCCCCGTATGACCGGCTTTATTGGCTTGAAACAGGCGTTTGACCTTTTGCATAATCTCGTTGGAACTGACCCCTTGCGGTTTATCCAACAAAAAAACGCCGTGAACATCACGCCCTTTTTTGCGAGGTCTGCCCATTACTCGTCCTCAATATGACGAGCGGCATCTTGACGCACCACGTTCGTCACCAAGTTAGACATTCGCATACCTTCCACTAACGATTGGTCGTACACAAAACGCAATTCCGGCACAATCCGCAACCGCATTGCTTTGCCGACCAAGGTACGAATATAACCGGCAGCTTTGTTCAAGCCCTCTAATCCCCGCTCAACCGCCTGCTCATCATTATCAAATAAAAACGTAACAAACACTTTGGCGTAGGCTAAATCACGGCTGATTTCAACATCGGATACCGTTACCATTCCAATTCGTGGATCTTTGACCTCACGCTGTAAAATCACTGCAATTTCTTTTTGTAACTCTTGTGCCACACGATCGGCACGGCTAAATTCTCTCGCCATTTTCGTTTCCTATGTGCTAATTTTATTGTGGATTATACAAAATTTCCTGCCGAAAGGCGAACAAGCGGTCGGTTTAGGCGGATTTTTTGCCATTATTTCGGCAGGTTAGAGCATTGAAATCGGCAATGCCAGCAAATCTTCCGCCAACCACAGTTTTTGCGGATATTGATTGATAATCACGCCCGTGCCGAGCTGAATATCCGTATCTTGCAAATTGGCTTTCAAAATGCCAAAGGCTTTTGCCATTTTTTTATCGGGGCTGGCAGTAACCTTAATTTCTATCGGGTATAGCGTACGCTGATGTTCAATCAAAAGATCGATTTCTTTTTGGTTGGTATCCCGATAAAAATAGATCGGCGGTTCAATCCCGTTATTATAAAAGGATTTAATAATTTCACTCACGATAAAGGTTTCAAAAAACTGCCCGTTTTTAGCCCCTTGTTGAATAGTTTCGGGCGTGAGCCATTTCGTCAGCCACGCCATCAACCCTGTATCCAACATATATATTTTGGGCGTTTTAATCGCTCGTTTTAAGTGATTATTACTGTAAGGTTTAAGTAAATATATGATGCCGGAGGTTTCTAAAATAGTCGTCCAACGTTTAATCGTATCGACCGACACGCCAACCTCTTGTGCCACGTTGCTGTAATTAAGCAATTCACCGCTGCGAGCAGCGATAGCTACCATAAAGCGAGTGAAATCAGTGATGCTGCTGATATTGGCTAACGATCGCACATCTCGTTCAATATAAGTGGAAACGTAGGACGCATAGTAAATCTCCCAATTCGTTGCCTGTTCATACAATCGAGGCATATAGCCCTGATGAATAATTTTCCACAGGTTTTCAATCGGTTTCAGAACTTTTTCTCTGGCAGAAATATAGTCCGATGTTGGCACGAATGGCAGATAGAAATCCAATTGGTGAATTTCTCGCAGCGAAAAACCCTGTAATTTCAGCACTGCAATCCTCCCAGCTAAACTTTCCGCTACATTTTGCATCAATTCAAAGGCTTGCGAACCGGAAAGCAAAAACAAACCTGAGGTTTTCTGCCTATCAATCGCTAATTTTAGGCTGGAAAACAACTCGGGCACATACTGAACTTCGTCTAAAATTAACTTGCCGCTATGATTAAGCATAAACAGAGAGGGATCATTTTTCGCTTGATTGAGCAGCATAGGATCATCAAAGGTTACATATTGATAATCTTGCCCAATATGTTGTAACAATGTGGATTTCCCCACTTGACGAGGACCAGTTACTAAAACAGCGGGGAATTGTTTAATTAAGGTGTTTAACAACACCGACATTTGTCTCGGATAAAAGATCATAAAATTCAGTTTAATTTAAGATGCTATCGTAAATTAAACTCTAAAAAAGTGAAAAAGTAAAGAAAAAGCTAGTTTAATTTAAGATTTTATCGTAAATCAAACTAACTTTTAGTGATTTTTAAGGAATGCACTAGCCGTTTCATTTATGGACGCAAACATTGGGTTCCTACATATTGGAGATTATTTATTGTACAACTAATATACAACAACCTAATGGGTGAAACAGGTCGTAATAAAGTATTTGCTCTATTCCATAATCAATAAGGCACTTTTTAGCTCGGCAATTTTATCCCTCACCGCTGCCGCTTTTTCAAACTCAAGATTTTGGGCGAATTCTCGCATTTGCTGTTCGAGGGTTTTAAGCTCTTTTTCAAGTGCTTTGCGGGATTTTGGTTTGCTGTCATTTGCAAAATTATCGCTGTTTTTGACCGCTTGTTTGCTGCGTTTCGGCTTATCCGTTTGCCCGATATCCAGCAACTCGCCCACTTTTTTGTTGAGTGCTTGCGGAGTAATACCGTGTTCTGCGTTATATTTTTGTTGTTTTTCTCGGCGGCGTTCGGTCTCTTGGATCGCTTTTTGCATTGAATTGGTGATGCGATCGGCATAGAGTATCGCTTTGCCGTTCAGATTACGCGCCGCCCGCCCGATAGTTTGAATTAGCGAGCGTTCCGAACGTAAAAAGCCCTCTTTATCGGCATCTAAAATCGCGACAAGGGACACTTCCGGCATATCCAGTCCTTCCCGCAATAAGTTGATCCCGACCAATACATCAAACATTCCCATTCGTAAATCGTGGATAATTTCGACCCGCTCGACTGTGTCAATATCACTGTGCAGATAACGCACTCGCACGCCGTGTTCGTCCAGATAATCGGTCAGATCTTCCGCCATTTTTTTGGTAAGTGTCGTTACCAGTACCCGTTCCTCAACGGCGACCCGTTTATGAATTTCTGACAGTAAATCATCGATTTGGGTGGCTACCGGTCGCACTTCCAAAATCGGATCGAGCAAGCCGGTCGGGCGTACCACCTGATCGACTACTTCGGGATTTTTTTCCAACTCATAAGCCCCCGGGGTGGCGGACACATAAATTGTTTGCGGAGAAAGACGTTCAAACTCTTCAAATCGTAGCGGGCGGTTATCCAACGCAGACGGCAGGCGGAAACCGTATTGCACCAGCGTTTCTTTTCTGGCTCGGTCGCCCCGATACATTCCGCCGATTTGCGGCACGGTAACGTGGGATTCGTCAATAATCAGCAAGCCATCACTCGGCATATAATCAAACAAGGTCGGGGGCGGATCGCCCGCTTTTCGTCCCGATAAATAGCGGGAGTAGTTTTCAATGCCGGAGCAATAACCGAGTTCGTTCATCATTTCAATATCAAATTGCGTACGCTGTGCAATACGTTGTTCTTCAAGCAATTTATTTTCTTGAATGAAGTAATGACGGCGTTCGGCAAGCTCGGTTTTGATCTGCTCGATCGCCTCTAAAATTCGCTCCCGTGGGGTAACGTAGTGGGTTTTCGGGTAAATGGTGTAGCGTGGCACTTTACCTAAGCTATGCCCTGTGAGCGGGTCAAACAATGAGAGATTTTCAATCTCGTCATCAAAAAGTTCTACCCGTAACGCCACTTCGTCCGATTCGGCGGGGAATATATCGATCACCTCGCCTCGTACTCGGAACGTTGAGCGCTGAAAGGCTTGATCGTTACGGGTATATTGCAACTCCGCCAAACGAGCCAAAATCGTGCGTTGGTCAATCATTGCTCCCACTTGCAAATGCAACATCATTTGCATATAGGCATCGACATCTCCCAAACCGTAAATCGCCGAGACAGATGCCACAACAATTGTATCTCGCCGCTCAAGAAAGGATTTGGTCGCTGAAAGCCGCATTTGTTCGATTTGTTCGTTAATGGAGGCATCTTTCTCAATGAAAGTATCGCTACTCGGCACATAGGCTTCCGGCTGATAATAGTCGTAGTAAGAGACGAAATATTCCACTGCATTTTCAGGGAAAAAGGCTTTCATTTCCGCATAAAGCTGGGCGGCAAGGGTTTTATTCGGTGCAAGCAACATCGCCGGACGGTTAAGTATGGCAATCACATTGGCTATGGTGAAGGTTTTGCCCGACCCCGTTACGCCCAATAGCGTTTGGTGGGCCAATCCGTCATTCAATCCTTCGACTAATTTAGCAATTGCTGTCGGCTGATCGCCCGATGGCTTAAAGGGAGAATGTAAAATAAAAGGCTTACCTTGCTTGCTCATAAAAACTCCTTTGCAAAATGGGCTGCTATTCTAACATAGGCAAGCGGTCGGTTCGGTAGGATTTTTTGCACACATCGAAATCTCTGCGATTACCTGCATAAATGATCAATAAGTTATTGATGTATGTCGTGTTTAAAACTACAATGCTATTCGTTTATTAAGACGACTTAGCCTATGATACTGTCATTCAAACATAAAGGGCTGGAAAAATTCTATAAAACGGGTTCAACTGCCGGCATTATTGTTGCACATTCTGCTAAACTTAAACGGATTTTGGCACGTTTAAATAGTAGTAAAACTGCCCAAGATATGAACATTCCCGGTTGGAACTTACACCCGTTAAGCGGCAATCTTGTCAATCATTGGAGTGTAAAAGTGAACGGGAATTGGCGTATAACCTTTAAGTTAGAGAACGGGCACGCAGAGATTGTTGACTATCAAGATTATCATTAGGAGTTTTTATGCAAATGTATAACCCGCCACATCCGGCAGAAATTATTCGAGATGATATTTTACCTGCGTTGGGTTTAACCGTTACTCAAGCCGCCAAACAGCTAGGCGTTAATCGTGTAACGCTTTCCCGCCTTATAAACGGTAAATCCGCTATTAGTGCCGATATGGCGTTACGTTTACACGCTTGGCTAGGCGAAAACAGTCCAAGCCCTGAAAGTTGGCTACATCAACAAGCCGACTATGATTTATGGCAGGCATCGCAAAAAGCCCGCTTTTCCGTATCACCTGTCTTTGCATCATAATTGGCAGATTGACTAGAAAAATAGGCACGCAGTGTGCCTATTTGTTGATTATTAAGGTTGGTTGTTCGGTTGTGGCTCGTGGTTTTGTTCAACAGGGTTGAGTGTCGGTTCAATCCGTGGCTTTGGTGGTTCGCTCTCTGTCGTTTTTGCTGATTTTGAACAACGCACCACAACGGCGAAAAAGAATAGCCCGAAAAACAAATCGCCCACGCCGTAAAATTGGAAAAAGGTCGCCAGTTGCGGTTTACTGCTTGCCAGTTCCTGAATTACCGCGCTGTTTTCCAGATACCACAATCCCCAAGTTACCGCATAGACCATTTTTTCGATGAAGAAAACGAAAATCAGCTTCGGCACTTTATAAAATGAAAAGGACACCGCTAAATACGCCAGCCCCCATAACACAATATTCCCTTGCCCAAGCCAAGAAAAGACAACAGGGTCAATCGTGGCAATGGTTTGGTCAAAGAAAAATTGGGTCGGATAGAGAATGCCGATCAAGTTGTATAACCCTGCCAGTATAAAAAAGAAAGCGATAACATTATCAAAAAAAGGACGTTTTTTCATACTAAATTTCCTTAAAACAGAAAAGGTAGGCTATTCTAGCATTTCATTTCGGCTTGGGCTATGCGGTGTTTTTGCAAAAAACGGTAGTAAACCCACCGCTTGTAAAATAAAAATCCCCCATTACTGAGGGGGATTGGCTGTGATTAGGCTTTTCTTTGTGCCTTGACAGCAGCAAAGGCAACCATATTGATAATGCGGCGGACGGAAGAGACCGGATTGAGAATATGTGCCGATTTTTTCATTCCCATTAAAATCGGGCCGACCGTAATTGCCGTGGTGGTCGCACGCAATAAGTTATAGCTGATCCGCGCCGCTTCCATATTCGGCATTACCAATAAATTGGCTGAACCTTTCAGCGGGCTGTCCGGCATATAATCGCGGCGAAGTTTTTCCGATAATGCCAAATCGCCGTGCATTTCACCGTCAATCATTAAATACGGATCACGTTGCTGCACCAATTCTAACACTTGACGCATTTTCGGCGCACCTAACGCATTTGAACCGCCATAGTTGGAGTGTGAAAGCAACGCCACCGCAGGCTCAATGCCGAAGCGTTTCATCTCTTCCGCCGCCATTAAGGTGATTTCCGCCAACTCTTCAGCACTTGGATCGGCGTTCACATAGGTATCTGTCATAAACACATTACCCATTGGTAAGACCAAACTATTCAATGCTGCCGGCACTTTTACCTCTTCTCTTACGCCGATAATATCTTTAATCGCTTCTAAATGGCGGCTATAAGTACCGAACAGCCCGCAGACCAATCCGTCCGCATAGCCCATTTCCACTAACAGGGCGGCAATCACCGTTGTATTTGAAATGGCAACCCGTTTGGCAATCGCTTCACTGATACCTTTACGTTTCATCAGATCGTAATAACGTTTCCATAAGGTTTCATAATGTGGATTTTGTTCATTATCCACCACTTCAATATCTTGCCCGAGGGTTAAATGTAGCCCCAATTTTTTAATTTTGGCTTCAATAATTGCGGTTCTGCCGACCAAAATCGGCGCAGCCAGCCCCATTGAAACAATTTCTTGAGTGGCGTGTAAGACTTTATCCTCTTCCCCTTCCGCCAATACGATCCGTTTTTTATCCGCTTTCGCTTGGGTGAAGATCGGCTTCATAAACAGGTTACTTTTATATACAAATTGGGTGAGTTTTTCGTGGTAGGCTTCCCAATCTGTGATTGGACGGGTTGCCACCCCCGACTCCATCGCCGCTTTCGCAACCGCCGGTGCAATCCGTACGATTAAACGTGGATCGAACGGACGTGGAATAATGTAATCCGCTCCAAATGTGGTGCCTTCGCCGCCATAAGCTGAGGTAACCACATCACTTTGCTCGGCAAGGGCGAGATCCGCAATGGCATAAACCGCCGCCCGTTTCATTTCTTCATTGATTGCCGTTGCTCCCACATCTAATGCACCACGGAAAATAAACGGGAAGCACAAAACGTTGTTGACTTGGTTCGGGTAGTCGGAACGACCGGTACACACAATCGCATCGGGACGTGCCGCTTTCGCTTCCGGCGGGGTGATTTCAGGGTTTGGGTTTGCCAACGCTAAAATAATCGGGTGTGCCGCCATTGTTCTCACCATATCCTGCGTTAATGCACCGGCAGCGGAACAGCCGAGGAAAATATCTGCATTCGGCATTGCATCGCCAAGGGTACGCCAGCCGTTATCCTCAATAGCGTACAGTTTTTTGGTGTCGTCCATTCGATCATCACGATCTTTGAAGATCACCCCTTTGGAATCGCACATCACAATATTTTCCCGTTTCATTCCAAGCGAAACCAATAAGTTCAAACAGGCAATGGAAGCCGCGCCCGCCCCTGATGCCACAAGGCGTACGTCTTCGATTTTTTTGCCAACAATACGCAAAGCGTTGATAACCGCTGCCGCACTGATAATCGCCGTGCCGTGTTGATCATCGTGAAAGACCGGAATATTCATCCGTTCACGCAATTTTTGCTCAATATAAAAACACTCCGGCGCTTTAATATCTTCAAGGTTAATCCCGCCAAATGTCGGCTCTAAAGCGGCAATAATTTCTACCAGTTTTTCCGGATCACGCTCATTGATTTCAATATCAAAGACATCAATGCCGGCGAATTTTTTAAACAACACCCCCTTCCCTTCCATTACCGGTTTACCGGCTAATGCGCCGATATTGCCTAATCCCAACACGGCAGTACCGTTAGAAATCACCGCCACCAAATTACCTTTTGCGGTATATTTATAGGCTGCTGCCGGATCTTTTTCAATTTCTAAACAAGGTTCGGCAACCCCGGGGGAATAGGCAAGGGCAAGATCTCGTTGGGTGGTGAGTGATTTTGTCGGGGCAACTTCAATTTTTCCCGGAATTGGAAATTGGTGAAAATCAAGTGCGGCTTGGCGTAATTGCGCTTTATCGTCCATTGGAAAGTCCTTCTATATCGCGATGAGAAATAATTAATATCCCCTTTTGCAAGCGGTCAGATTAAGTGCAACCTTTGCAAAAGCGGTGATAACAAATGGTGTCAATATTTTACTGTAAATGTTAAGAAAGATATGTGACATAGTTCTAAATTTTGATGAATATTTGATATGCCGAGCTTTTTCTAGGCAAATATCCCCCAGCCAATGCCACCGCAAACAGCGACAATCAACCAAGGCGGTAGCTTTTGCACACTTAACATAAAGAATGCAACCAGTGTAAGTGCAAAATCCTGAGGGGCTTTCACCGTCGTTAGCCAGATTGGTTGATAAAGCACGGCAAGTAATAACCCGACAACTGCCGCATTCACCCCCAACAATGCCGCCTGTATTCTGATATTCTGACGTAATCGCTGCCAAAAAGGCAAGACACCGAATACTAGCAAAAACGAGGGAAGAAAAATCCCGAAAAGCGCAATCATACCGGCGAATGTGCCGTCAATGCTTGTACCGAGAAATGCCGCAAAGGTAAACAGCGGTCCCGGCACTGCCTGTGCCACGCTATATCCCGCTAAAAAAGTCTGGTGATCAATGACTCCTTTGGCAACCGTTTCAGCCTGTAATAACGGCAAAACAGTATGCCCGCCGCCAAACACTAACGATCCGCTGCGGAAAAAGAGGTCAAACTGCGTAAGATACGCATTAGGCAATAGGATTGACAGCAATGGTAAACCGATCAGTAAGATGAAAAATAAGATTAACCAACAAAAAGCGACTCGATTGCTATTAGCGGATACATTGCGGTGTTCCGTGTTTATATGCGGTTGAAAACAGCAAAAACCGATCACAGCAGCCACACTTATCGCCCCGATTTGCCCCAACACTGACGGTACAAACAGCGCACCACAGGCAGCAGCCAGCATAATCGCTATGCGTGATCTATCCGGACAGAGCTTTTTGCCCATTTCCCATACTGCCTGAGCCACAACAGCGACAGCAGCAAGTTTTAACCCCTGTAACATACCGATGGGCAATGTATTCCCATAGGCAATAATGCCCTGCGCTAAGCACATCAACATCACGGCAGAAGGTAGCGTAAAGCCCGCCCAAGCCGCTAATGCCCCCAAATAGCCGGCACGTGATAACCCTAATGCAATACCAACTTGGCTACTCGCCGGCCCGGGTAAAAATTGGCAAAGTGCAACTAAATCGGCATATTCCTGCTCTGCCAACCATTTTCGTCGCACAACAAATTCATTATGAAAGTAGCCTAAATGGGCAATCGGCCCACCAAACGAGGTGCAACCCAATTTTAAAAATATCCAGAAAATAGCTAAAGCCGAGTCCGCACGATCTAAATTTATCTCTTTATCTACCATTTTATTCCCTCATTTTCTGCATAATGGCGTTTTATTATACGATATAGGCTAACAAAAACGTGATATATTTCACAAAATCATAACATTTTAAAAATGATTTAATGTTTCAAAAAATATAAGAAAATATAGATTAAGTGCGATAGTTAGCCTTTTTTTACTTTATAAAAAACTAAAATTTTATGAAATGTTAGTTTATTTATCTAAATTTATCACAATTTAGGCTTGAAATAGTGCTAGACAAGCCCCTAAATTTTCTTCACAATCCAAAGCACTTTATCAATCCGTTTCTTTTGAGTTGGAGGAGAAAATGAAAAAACTTTCAGGGGCAGAAATGATTGTTCACTCCCTGCGTGATGAGGGGGTGGAATATGTTTTCGGCTATCCGGGCGGTTCGGTGTTGGATATTTACGATGCAATTCACACCCACGGCGGCATTAAACACGTTTTGGTTCGCCACGAGCAAGGTGCGGTACATATGGCAGACGGCTACGCCCGTGCTACCGGCAAAGTCGGCTGCGTATTAGTTACCTCCGGGCCGGGAGCAACCAATGCGATCACAGGGATCGCCACCGCCTATTCCGATTCCATTCCGTTAGTCATCTTTTCGGGGCAAGTTCCTTCAGGCTTGATCGGTTCTGATGCTTTCCAAGAGTGCGATATGGTCGGCATTTCCCGTCCGGTTGTTAAGCATAGCTTCTTGGTAAAACGGGCGGAAGATATTCCGGCAATCGTGAAAAAAGCCTTTTATATCGCCGCAACAGGACGACCGGGGCCTGTTGTGATTGATGTGCCGAAAGATGTGGTTAATCCGGCGAACAAATTTAACTATGAATACCCGAAAGAGATTTCCCTCCGCTCTTATAACCCGACTGTACAAGGACATAAAGGGCAAATCAAAAAAGCCTTAAAAGCCATAATGGTGGCAAAAAAGCCGATCTTATTTGTTGGCGGCGGTGTGATCAGTGCCGAAGCACATCAAGAAGTTACCGAATTTGCGCAAAAACTGAATTTGCCGGTAACCAGCTCGTTAATGGGCTTGGGGGCTTATCCTAGCACAGACAAGCAATTTTTGGGTATGCTCGGAATGCACGGCACATTTGAAGCAAACACTGCTATGCACGAAAGCGATTTAATCCTCGGCATTGGCGTACGTTTTGATGATCGCACCACCAATAATTTGGCAAAATATTGCCCGAATGCGAAAGTGATTCACGTGGATATTGATCCCGCCTCTATCTCCAAAACCGTGCCGGCTTATATTCCGATTGTCGGCAGTGCCAAAAATGTGCTAGAGGAATTTTTAGCGCTACTTAGTGAAGAAAATGTTGCAAAAAATCAGGCGGATCTAAGCGCTTGGTGGCAGCAAATTACCCAATGGCGTGCCAAAAATTGTTTGGCTTACACACAAGGCGATGTTATTAAACCGCAAGAGGTGATCCGCACGATCTACAAATTAACCAACGGCGATGCCTATGTTGCGTCCGATGTCGGTCAGCACCAAATGTTTGCCGCTTTGCACTATCCTTTCGATCTCCCTCGCCGTTGGATCAACTCCGGCGGGCTTGGCACAATGGGCTTTGGCTTACCGGCAGCGATCGGGGTGAAATTTGCCCATCCTGACGCAACGGTGGTTTGCGTAACGGGCGATGGCAGTATTCAAATGAATATTCAAGAACTTTCGACCGCTAAACAATACGATACGCCGGTTGTCGTAGTGAATTTGAATAACCGTTTCTTAGGAATGGTAAAACAGTGGCAGGATATTATTTATGCCGGTCGCCACTCCCAATCCTATATGAACTCGTTGCCGGATTTCGTTAAATTGGCGGAAGCATACGGACACGTTGGCATTCAAATCGACCACCCTGCCGAGCTTGAAAGCAAACTTGCCCAAGCCTTTGCGATTAAAGACAAATTAGTGTTTGTCGATATTCGTGTGGACGAAACCGAACACGTTTACCCTATGCAAATTCGGGGTGAATCAATGAAAGATATGATGTTGAGCAAAACGGAGCGAACAGATGCGTAGAACATTATCGGTCTTATTAGAAAATGAATCGGGAGCGCTCTCCCGAGTTATCGGGCTTTTCTCCCAACGTGGTTTTAATATTGAAAGCCTTACCGTTGCCCCAACGGACGATCCGAGCCTATCGAGAATGACGCTTGTCGCTCAAGGGGACGAACAGGTTCTAGAACAGATTGAAAAGCAATTACATAAACTCATTGACGTGTTTAAAGTAATCAATTTGAGTTATTGCGAACACGTTGAACGTGAAGTGTTGTTGCTCAAAGTGCGTGCGGTCGGCAGCTCGCGGGACGAAGTGAAACGGATTGTAGATATTTTCCGTGGGCAGATTGTTGATATTACCCCGAAACAATACACCGTCCAACTGGCAGGGACGAGTGAAAAACTCAATGCCTTTATCGAGACGGTCAAAGCGGAAACCACTATCATCGAAATAGTGCGATCCGGCGTAATCAGCCTGTCCCGTGGCGAGAAAAACTGCCTATAAACAAAAAATCCCCGATACATCGGGGATTTGACTATCTTTCCAAATATAACAAAAAATCGGCAACCGTATGGAACGAGCCGAAAACAATCACTGTATCCTGCTCTCCCACCCGACCAAACAGCACTTGTGCTGCGGTAGCCATATCAGGATAGCCGACCGCTGTTGCTTGCGGCAATTTTGCCGTGAGCTTTGCCAATACTGCCTCACCGCTTTGCCCCCGAACACCGCTCAAACCGGCACAATGCCACTCGTCAATCCGTTTATCTAACGGCTCGACAATGCCCGACAAATCTTTATCGACCAGCACACTGAATAAAGCGTAAACCTTACCTTGCAAAGTCTGTGCCTGTAAACGCTCGGCTAAATAACGGGCGGCGTGCGGATTATGCCCCACATCAACAATCACCTGTGCAAGCGGTCGTTTCCCGCTGAATTTTGCAAAATCACGCTCGGTTAAGCGTTGAAAACGACCAACCATTTCCGTTGCAAAAACGGCTTCCTTTATGACCGCTTGATCTACGGCAAAGGGTAACTGGGTCAATGCTGCCACGGCAGTCGCAACGTTAGGCGCAGGGATTTGCGGTAGCGGTAATTCAAAGTGATGTTGGGCAGATTGCCACTGCAAGCTGTCGGATAGTAGCGAAAATTGCCAATCTAGATCACGTTGAAAAACGTTACAATTTAACGATTTTGCGTATTCCAATACCGAATCGGGACAATCCGGCTCGCCGATCACCACCGGAATATCAGGACGGAAAATACCGGCTTTTTCCCGCCCGATAGCCTCACGGTTATCGCCCAAAAATTCGATATGATCAATATCAATCGAGGTGATGATTGCCAAACTCGGCTCAACAATATTAGTCGCATCTAACCGCCCGCCTAAGCCGACCTCTAAAATAACCACATCTAACTCGGCACGGCGGAAAATATCCAATGCCGCCAAAGTACCAAATTCAAAATAAGTGAGTGAGGCGGTTTTGTGCTGTTCAATATGGTGAAAGGTGCGTACCAAGATTTTATCGCTGACCATTTCCCCTTGAACCCGCACCCGCTCGTTGTAGTGTATTAAATGAGGCGAAGAATACACGCCGACCCGCTTTCCCGCTTTCAACAATGCGGTTTCGAGCAATTTACAGGTTGAGCCTTTACCGTTTGTGCCGGCAACGGTAATCACATAAGGTGCAGGTTTTAATAAATCCAACTGTTCAGCGACAAGGCGAATGCGTTCTAAGCCCATATCAATCGGTTTGAAGTGGCTTTTTTCTAAATAGGAAAGCCACGTTTCCAAAGAATCCGTGGCTTTTGGGGAGATTAAAACGGACATTAGGCTGGATCTTCCACTTCAATTTCGGCATCAATCAATTCACCCGTTTTAAACGGCGTGGTTTGACGGGTTAATTTTGCCAACAAGCGAGCGAGGGTATCACGCATCTCTTTGCGGTGAACGATCATATCAATCGCCCCTTTTTCCAATAAAAATTCACTGCGTTGAAACCCTTCCGGCAATTTTTCCCTCACGGTTTGCTCAATCACACGAGGGCCGGCAAAGCCGATAAGCGCTTTTGGCTCGGCAATGTTAATATCGCCCAACATTGCCAAACTGGCTGATACACCGCCTAGGGTCGGATCGGTCAATACCGAAATAAACGGCACACCCTTTTCACGCATTTTGGCTAAAATTGCACTGGTTTTCGCCATTTGCATCAGTGAAAACAATGCTTCCTGCATTCTCGCCCCGCCCGATGCGGAAAAACAGATAAACGGGATATTATCTTCAAGGGCTTTTTCAGCCGCTTTCACGAATTTTGCCCCGACAACCGATCCCATCGATCCGCCCATAAATTCAAAATTAAACGCCCCGACAACCACCGGCATATCGAATAATTTACCGGACATCACCAAAAAGGCATCTTTTTCACCTGTCTGTTTTTGAGCGGCGCTTAACCGATCTTTATATTTCTTTAAATCACGGAATTTCAACACATCTTGCGGCTCAAGATCAGCGGCTAACTCTTCGGCGGTATCCGTATCCAGCAAATTCAATAAACGAGAACGCACATCAATGCGCATATGGTGATCGCATTTCGGACAAACCTGCATATTGCGTTTTAATTCTTCGCTATACAATACCTGCTCGCAATGTGTGCATTTCGTCCAAACGCCTTCCGGAATTTTTGATTTTCCGCTGCTTGAAGACGAGGTTTTTCCTAAAATTTTTTCAATCCAGCTCATTTTTACACCTAATTTTGTGTTGAGAAAATTGCGTCTATTAAAGCATAAAATGCGTTGATTTAATAGAAAAAAGCGTAAATCGGTAACTGCTCTGATAACTAACTCACATTTTTACAAAATTTCTGCCCGATCCGACCGCTTGCCCCTTGCTAAAAAGCCAAAATCGCCGTATAAATTCACCATTTTTCTACACTCCACAGTTATGAGGAACACAATGTCTATGTTTAACCATATCCAAGCGGCACCGGCTGATCCGATTCTCGGTTTAGGCGAAGCGTTTAAAGCAGAAAGTCGTGCCGAGAAAATCAATTTAGGTATCGGCGTGTATAAAGATGCCAACGGGCAAACGCCGATTGTTAAAGCGGTAAAAGAAGCGGAAACCCGTTTACTTGCCGATGAAAAGACCAAAAACTACCTCACCATTGACGGTATCGCCGATTTTAACACTCAAACCCAAGCCTTACTTTTCGGCGAAGGGGCGGATGTAATTAAGCAAGGACGGGCGAAAACCGCTCAAAGTTTGGGCGGAACAGGGGCGTTACGCATTGCCGCCGAATTTATCAAACGGCAAACCAACGCGCAAAAAGTCTGGATTTCGACCCCAACGTGGCCAAACCACAATGCTATTTTTAACGCCGTCGGGATCAACATCAAAGAATATCGTTACTACAATAAAGAGACTAAAGCATTGGATTGGGACAACCTGCTTGCCGATTTAAACCAAGCCGGCAAAGGCGATGTGGTCTTATTCCACGGCTGCTGCCATAACCCGACCGGTATCGACCCAACCCCTGAACAATGGAAAACCCTTGCGAAAATGTCGGCGGAAAAAGGTTGGCTGCCGCTCTTTGATTTCGCCTATCAAGGCTTTGCTAACGGCTTAGAAGAAGATGCCTACGGCTTACGCACTTTCGTTCAAAACCACGCTGAAGTGCTGGTTGCCAGTTCTTACTCCAAAAACTTCGGGTTATACAACGAGCGTGTCGGGGCGTTTACGTTAGTTGCCGAGAATGCCGAAGTGGCGAACAATGCGTTCAGCCAAGTGAAATCGATTATCCGTGTGCTCTACTCTAACCCGTCATCTCACGGGGCAAGTGCCGTTGCAACCGTATTAGCCGATCCGCAACTCAAAGCCTCTTGGATTGACGAGCTTGCCGAAATGCGTAATCGTATTAAAGAAATGCGGGCAAAATTCGTTCAACTTCTTAAAGAAAAAGGGGCAACCCAAAACTTCGATTTTATCATTGCCCAAAACGGAATGTTCTCATTCAGCGGCTTAACCCCTGAGCAAGTCGATCGCCTTAAAGATGAATTTGCGATCTATGCGGTACGTTCCGGCAGAATCAATGTCGCCGGTATCACAAATGACAACATTGACGCCCTTTGTGAAGCGATTGTCAAAGTACTCTAACTCTTAACAAAAATGGCTGATACAATCAGCCATTTTTTATCCTCTTAAAAGGAAGAAATATGAAACGCCTGTTTGCTATTTTTCCGCTCTTTCTGACCGCTTGTAGCAGCGAATCGTCCACCGGACTGAATAGCCAAATCACAGATGCCATAGCAGATAAAGACGCTATCGGCAAAATGCGCCTCACCCAACAAAAAATGAAACAAGATCAAGCACAACAAGAGGCATTTGAACTTTTCTTCCCATAGTGAGAAGAAATAGTAATATTTATCATCTTCACCATATCTCCAATATCCACCAGAACCTTCATCAAACAAGATTACAGAAAAGTTAAATATATTACTTTTATCCGGTATAAAACCATCTCCTTCAACTAGAGAAACAAAGTTCCCAAAAATATTAGTAAAAGGTATGGTAAAAAATATAAACAACAAAATATACTGAATGTATTTATTTTTCATAAAATATAGTACTCTCTATCTATTATTTTAAGAATAATATAAACCTTTCATTGTCTGTTTATTCCTTTTTCTTATATACAATTTTCATAATTCATCTTTTAAAATATCTTTTAGCTAACAACATATAACACATATCAGAATAAAGCAATATGGAAACAAATAAAAGACAAGCTAAAGAATAAAAAAACATATATATTTCACTATTATTTCTATAGAAAAAAGATATAGATAGAAATGCTATGCCTATCACGTAGGGAATTAAATAAAATGGTTTTATGAAAGAAGGTATTGTTTCAAAATAGAAACCAATAGTATAATACTTTTCTATTCTCTATTCTCTATTCTCTATTCTCTATTCTCTATTCTCTATTCTCTATTCTCTACCCATACATTGAAACTTAAATTAATAACATCTTCTATATTGATTTTTTGAGTGTAAATATAAGCTACCATAAAGAAAAATAATATAAAGATAAAAAAGAAAAAGAATAGGTATGGATATAATAAATATATTATAATAAAAATGGGAGTAAATATTATTATAAAAGTACAGCCTAGGTTAAATATTGTCGAATAATAAAAGCTTAATACAACCCATTTTTTAACTGTAATTGATAACCTATATCGGATGAAAAAATAGAATAACTGAAATAAAACGAAACAAAATATATATTTTAATTTTGTTATAAAACTCATATTCAGTTCAGAATATATAAATACTCCAGATTGAATAAAGAAAAGTAGAATAAATCCAAACAACGCTGTAATTTTAGGCTCTTTATGCTTTCTGTAATTAAGTAACACGATATTATTTGCCATATTACCTCCAAATTTTTTCTTTGATATTCTCACTAATATTATATATTACAAATTTACAAATGAAGTTAGTATTACAACTAGTACTCCTCAAAATAATAAAACTATACTTGAGATAATTATACCTATTAAAAAATCCAGTAATAATTGACAATCTACAACTACCGTTCTTTGTTTAGATAAAAATATTTTATGGATAAAATAATGTAACAGAAATCAGAGTAAAAAAGTATTGCATTAAGTAATAATATAGCTTGAGAAAAATAATACATTGCCTCTATATTTGATCTATAAAAAAATGATATAAGAAGTAAAGATAATATTAACATATATATAATAATAGCAATAAAGTATATATATTTAGGGATAGTATCCTTATAGAAAAAGATAACATTATACCTTATTTTCTTTTTATTAAACCAAATATCAATACTATTATTTATAATAGTAGATACATCTAACTTTATAGAAAATGCAATTGATATACAAAAAATTATAGCTAATGCAAATAAGAATAAAAGAAAAAGATACTTATATTCAATATACACTTTAATAAATACAGGGTAAAAAATTAAAAAAGAACTAGAGCCAATATTAAAAATTGTAGATTGCAAGATTAAACTAATAACCTTATCTACTTTAGAATAAATTTTTCTGTGGATAAAGAAAAAAGCAAATTCAAATAAGGTCATAAAATGAAAATATATATTTTGTTCTGATGGGTTAGGATAACTTCCTCAAATAGAAAACTTGCTTGATAACAGATAAGTATAGTAAACATTATTATAGAAAATTTAATATTTGAATTGTTTTTATATTGATTTAATACTATTAATTTCTGTTCTTCCACATACGATCCTTAAGTTCATTAGACTTATTAGCATATTTTATATGCAGTATAAATTACTACTGCTCCAGCAAAAAATACTAACATTATTGCTGGATGTTTAGGTAGCTTACTTGCCATTAATATTATTGAGGTTAGTGAAATTTCACTAGCAATTTTAGTTATAACTGCGACGCCAAAACTCATTCCTATTCGCCCAATTAATTCAGCAATATCACGGCTCCCTTCCTCATCTAGCATTACCGTTTCATAATCTCCAATAAAATCAAGAACTAAAATTATCATTTACCTGATTTAGAGGAATTATATAAATAATATTTTATTAAAAGAAAAAAATAACAAACCTGACTATAAGAGGTTGTAAGTAAGATTATAGATAACCCAAATGAAAAATATACAAATTTTTCTGGAGAATATCGAGATATAAAAAAATAAAATATTGAAATAGAAGCAATTACATAAAGTAAAGCCCAAAAAAAATTATTATTTAATGGTTTAGGAAATGATTCAAAATCTAAAAATAAAATTTGATTTTCTTTCTTTTCTTCTACTTTCCAATGATGGAGGCTTCTTAGAGCTATTTCATTCACATTTTTATTATATGTATAAATAAATGCAGTTATCACAATGAACCCTAGAAAAGAAATAAAAAAATAAAAAAAGTAATAATTTTTAATCACTTCAATTAATACATATGGAAAAAGCGGAAATAAAAAAACTGAACCTATATTGAAAAATATAGATCTAAAAAACATTGCCAATATATAGTTGCTTTTTTGTAAGCTTTTTATAAGTACTATCCCACCCAAAAATAGCATTACCTCAAATAATACATAGATACTTATAAATTTCCAGTCTATATTTAAAAGAGAATTGTAAGTGATAATTTGATCAACCGAAATAGCTATCCATATAATAAATAAAGGATATGCGTAGATAGATATTTTTATATCGGGACTAAGTAATATTATTTTTTTCATTTTATTCAAAAACCTTATGCAATAATTCTTTATTGTTATTAGATAATTTTGAAATAACCATACCTTAACAGCAATAGTAATTCCTATAATATCTAATGTTATTTCAATTGTTGACAAACCAGTAATTATCCCTTTTAAAGTATTAGGTAAATTGATCTTATCTTTAGATAAAATTCTTTTTCCTATGGGAAGAAAAGAAGTAGTAATATTTCTCTTGAGAGATGAAGTTACAAAAAATTAGTGAAAGGAGACATATAATCTTATTTCCTTAAATATAAATACCGCCTTACTAGTACTTTTTTCTTAATCAATTCTCTCAATAAAAAGTTGCGACCATTCATAAGGTAAATCGTCCCCTATAGGATTTTCATTATATTTTTCTCTTCCAACTGTAAAGCTTAATATCAGCTTATGACCGTTTCTTTCCGTTTCAAATTCATAAATCGCATAGGCTTGCCTACTAATTTTATCATATGTATCTTGATTAAAATGTTTATATCCGGAATCTGTATATTTTAGCCATTCTTTTTCGTCCAAATATTTTAATAATTTCTTTTGTTTAAAGATCAAGCCTAATGCTTCAAAATCTTCTTTTTTAAAATAGCCAAAATCTTGATATTTATCGTATTCTTCATAATACCCATAAATACCAACCTTATTCCAAGGTTTATTTTCAGCCTCTCTGCTTATCCAACTATCATATGAAAAAAATGTACCTTTTTTTTCGTCCGAAGGATAAGATATAATAATAACATAATCCATAGTTCCCATTAAAATTGGTTTTGAAGTAATCTTTGAAAGATGAAATTCAAAAATTATATTTTTCTCCTTATTTAACTCATCTATACTTTTCTCTAGGCTAAGTATTTGAATATTAAGGTTTATAAACTTTATTAAATTTAACACAAAATAATCATTTTTATAGATATCATTGACGTTCATATAAAATTGATATTTTTCATTATTTTGTATCTTTTTCAAGTCCATTAAATTTTCTCCTCTCACCAGAATAGAAAATAATATTATAATAAAAGCAATTAAAAATTTTATCATTTTTTATTTTTCGCATAAAAATAAGGATCGTACTCACTCTTTCCTTTAATAATTTTTTCCACAGATTTTCATTGAAAGGAAGAACTCTATATTTTCTATCTCACTGAATTAAATCAATAGTTAGTAGTATTTTATATAAAAACCCTCTATTAATGCATTAGAAAAAATTTGCACAGCTAATTTATAAACTATAATTACTTGCTTTGTTTCATTTTTATCGCAGAACATCAAGTATTAAAATCCAGTTTATCAAACCCTGTACATTTATTTTCTTCTCCTATGTAGAAATAGGTATTTTCTTACCATAGTAAGAAGAAATAGTAATATTTATCATCTTTACTATACCTCCAATACTGCCCTGAACCCTCATCAAGTTTTGTTACAAAAAAATGTTAAAGTATTACTCCGATCAGGTATATAGCCACTATTACTTGTTCTATCGGCAATCAGTAGTATATTCATTATTAAATTTCTTAATATATAAATAAAGAATATAACAATAAATAAAATAGCAAATTTTATTTTCATAAAATAAAATTTATTTCCCTTTGAAATCCAAGAAAAGAGTTTTATGATACCACCTAATTATAGACACTTAAGCTCTCTTTCAAAAAATCATCTAAATTTTCTTTTATATAAAAAATATCTCATTAATAAAATAATATAGCACATATATCCATATAGCATAAAAGCACTAAAAGATATAGCGGATAAAACCATATAATACTCGGCTTCTTTTCCTGCTCTATTTATAAAAGTAGTAAAATATAATAAAATTAGCAATATAGCAGGTAATAGTGAAAATGGCTTAATAAAGCTAGGCAAAGTATCTTTATGAAAAAAAATAATTCTATACCTTTTACTTTTATCTCCTTTAATCCAAAATCGATAGCTATTCTTAATAACATTTAAAAAATTGATATTAGATGTGTATATAGCAGCAACTATAAAGTAAAATAAAACTTGAATAAAAAATAAAATATATAATTCTTTATATTTAAATAATGCAATAATAAATGCAGGATGAACTATAAAAAAACAAATGATCCCAAAGTTTATTGATATTGAGTGAAATATCATTAACCGTATAAATTTTTTATCAGCCTTTATCTTATTATTCTTAACATAGAGAAATATGAAAAAAATAATTTCTATTAAAATTCCTCCCCCTCCGAACATTAATATTCTGTTATTAGGATCGCTAGCTATAATAATAAATCCAAGTTGAGCTAGCAATAATAAAAAAACAGAAAAAAACAATGTGATATAGAAACCTTCATCATATTGATATTTTATTAAAATAATATTATTTTTACCTTTCATAATTTACTTCCATATACTGTCTTTAATTATACTAGAGCCTTTAGATATAAAATATGCTGTACCAATTATAACTAATCCAGAAAAGATAATAATTCCAATAACCGGTATTATTATTCCTGTTGGGATTAATCTCATTATTAGTGTTAATGAAATATTACTAATGACAGTAGTAGCTATAGCTCCGCCAAAACTAATTCCTATTCGCCCAATTAATTCAGCAATATTACGGCTCCCTTCCTCATCTAGCATTACCGTTTCATAATCTCCAATAAAATCAAGTACTAATCCCAACTTGGCTAACTTACCTGATATGGTATCTTTTAAAACTGCTTTAGGGTGAATAACATTTTGTGCCGATATCCAAACCCTCTTTATATCTTTTGTTAAATGAATACCGCCTGTAATGCCTTTTAATTTTATATGGGCTAAACCTGCATGAGTAAAACCAAATGGAGGATTATACCCCTTAAAGACGATTGCCAAATAACCTTTTATCCATTTTACTTCAACTGTCCGATTAAGTGCATTTAACCAATGTTTATTCTCTATCATATAACTTGCTGTCGTACTCCCTACTACCCACTCATCACTATATTGATTATTATACATAGCAACATAACTTATCAACTCATTAAAGTCTTTTTCACTCAGATATTCTTCTAATTCTGCGACTTTAAGTGTTTTAGGTTTCTCAGCTTTCTGGATAGCATTTCGATGAAATTTATAAGACGCTTCCGCAAAGGGATCTTCCATTCTATACTCAAAATGAGATTTTTCTTCTAAGACTAATAATACAATCACTTCTTTCGCTTCATTTTTTACGCATTGCATACCATTGCTTGTCCATAATTCATCAAAACTATGTTTAATCTCATTAGGCAAATACGGTGGCTTAAGCACATTTGAGTAATGAAATTGATCCAAACCTTGCAACCAATTATATGAGGCTTCTTGATGTTGCTTAAACAGTTGATAGTAAGCATTTAAATCTTCCAAATCCGAAAAACCAACATAAAGTGGATCTAACCACACAGCAGGTTTATCGTATTCATCGGTATCTTGAGATGACGGAGGCACGCGATAACGCCCAATTTCAATGTCTTTAGATTTTACAACAAATGTACCGTCAAAATAACGACTGACTTTTATATGATAAGGAACACCTCGATTGGATATAGCAAACCCTCCACTGATTAATTTCTTCTGCTTAACATCATAAACCGCATTTAATCGGAAATCTTGATCTCCCTTTTGGCTTGGTAAAATATCTACGCTTAAATCGCTCCAGATTTGGCTATTAAAATTAAACACGATCTCCTGTACTGCACCTAACACGATCTGATAATTACACCCTCTTACCAGTTTATCTACCGGTTCTCCAGGCAGATAGATACAACGTGTTTCTTGCTGTCTTGGTGGAATTTGCTGTTGATTTTTTGTTGTCATTTTATTTATCTTCTCGATTAATTTGCGTTGCTGTAAAAAAATTTAGAGCAATATCTTCCAAATTTACCTTGCCAGTATCATCTGTTTGAACGGAATACTGTTTACCTGTTTTAGGTGAAGCAAATAGGATACTTTCCCCTTTCGGAGAATTGCCATAAATATCAACATACTGTAAATCTATACTTTTATCTTCATATAAACTAGCATTCTCCTCCAATTCAATATCTTTCTCCTGCATTCCAATATGCACCGCATCTAACCATATCCCCTCTCCGTTCATCAATATCGTCGATTGACCGAACCGCAATAAAATTTTCTCGTTATCCAGCGTGATTGAGGTCTGCTCTCCCACCTCCAATTCAATCCGATCTTGGGCATATTGGGCAATCTCTTTAGCAATGATACTTTTTAGTAGGCTGACCGTTTCCATATCATTTCCTGCTAAGACTGTTTTTAGCTCATTTCCGGTGGTAATTTGTGTGGTTCTACCCCGACCTATTGTAGTTGTTTGGCTTCCGTCCACCGTTAAACTCCGGTCGTTTTTTATCCGGTTACGTTGATCGTGTTTGACTAATATTGCCATATCCCGCTCAGCGTGCATATCAAATAATTCGTCATTGGTCGCATCATCAAACATAATGCTGTTATACCCTTTCCCTCTATACGTTTTGGATTTGATATACATCTGGGTGCGGCTTGTCGGTAAATGACCCGGCGGTTGCTGTAAGGCATTATAGACCCTGCCCGTAATCATCGGTTGGTCCGGATCGCCCTCTTGGAAACTCACCACCACCTCTTGTCCGATGCGCGGTAGCGAGAGCATTCCCCAGCCTGCCCCTGCCCAATCACTCGCTACCCGTATCCAACACGAGCTGCGGTCGTTATGTTGCCCCTCTCTGTCCCAGTGAAATTGGACTTTTACCCGACCGTAATTGTCTGTAAAAATCTCTTCCCCTTCCGGCCCTACTACAACGGCTGTCTGCGGACCGCTGATATATGGTTTTTGAGGAAAGTTACCCCGATAATTTTGTGCTCTCGGAATAAAATCAAACACCGTCGTCAAATAACTCCCGTCCTGACCACGACCAAACGGAGCATCTTCCTCTAAACTCTGTGCCTGTTCGCCCCGACACTGTATCTTTATCGGCTGCCAGTAGGTATTTAATTCGCCCTGCGGATGAGCGGATAACTTAAACAACTGCCCCACCCGAACTGCCAAGCTGTTACTTTCGCCCTGACCGATATTCGCATCACGCCGTAAACTGTCCAATCGAGTGGCGGCATAGTAAGCCCCCTGTTTATCTTTATATCTGCCCGGATAATCGTAGTGGCTGTAACCTGCCTTTAATCCTTCGTAATAATCACGTTTCTCCGCCTGATAATTGGCTAACCAACGTGGGTGTTTAAAACTGTAATCTTTAAACTCAACTCGGTGGGGGCGTAATTGGTGGGCAAACTTGAACGTGGAAATATGGGAGGATTCCGTGGCAGAGCGTTGATGGGGATTATAAGGTAAATCTGGTGCCGCACCGACTTGCAGTTTTTCCCACCGATCGCAAAATACCACCGTTTCCCGACCGCTTGCTTCCTGCTCAAAATAGAAAAATATCCCCGTTTCACCGATCAGGCGTTGCAAGAACGCCAAATCTGTTTCTCGATATTGCACACAAAACTCACGCTTCGGGTGCTTATCTCCCTCTAAGGCAAAGGCAAAATGCGGTAGCTTATGCTCTTTTAATATGATGCTGATAATCTCCCGCACATCTTTTAATTGAAAAATCCGGCTATTATGCCGTAGGCTTAAGCGATAGAGATAAGGCGCAAGCTTTATGCGGTAGTATGTGCGGTGAAAGCCGCTATCGCCTTGTTCAGCAAAGATTGTCATACCGCTAATTCGCTGTTGTAACCGACCCGAACGCCATATTTTCAATGCTGCTGCACTATCCAATAATTCCGCTAAAGCCACTTTTTGCGATATCGGGGCGGATAACAGAACGTCCAACTCATATAATTCATTATAACGTTCTTGGTAATCAAACCTCACCACCGAAAAGAAATCTGCAGGCAAGCCTTTTACTTCAAACGTAAATTGTAATCCCCCAGAGGAATAACCGGAAAGTGTTTCTGAAATAAGATGAGAGCGGTTCATTGAGTGTCCTTTTAGCCAAGATACTAAAGCAACCAAATCATACTGAAAGCCCGTCTATTTTCCAATCACTTTTCTTTAAATTTAATAAAATTTTTTTGCATAATAAAAAGGCACACCAAGTGTGCCTTTCAACCTTTAATCTGTTATTTGGCGAGCGGTAGCCAATCAAGGCTAAAGAGTAATTCCCACCAAACAATGCCTAATGTGCAGTGGATAATCAAGCTGCCGAAGGCAACGATTGCGCCGGCTGTCCACCACGATTTGATGTCGTTATAGCCTGCACCAAAGGTAATAGGGCCGGGGCCGCCGCCATAGTGCGTTACCGAGCCACCGTAGGAATTAGAGAATAGCAGTCCTAGTGCCAGCAGTTCGACAGGCGCACCGGTTACTTTACCGACAGTTGCAAATACCGGCACCATCGCTGCCACATAAGCGCCGCCAGAAGCAAATAAGTAACGCACTGCGACACTTGCCACCAAAATTGCTAATAAGGCAATATTGCCGTGATCGCCGAAATTTAACGCTTGTCCCAATACATCAGCCAACCATTTGAAGAAGCCGGCTTTATCTAAAATCCCCGACATTCCGATGATCCCGCCGTACCAAATCAGTGTATCCCAGCCGGCTTTATTTTTGCGGACATCGTCCCAAGAGACAATGTTTAACACAATGCACAGCACCATTATCGCTAACGCCACGGTAGTTGCATTCACATTCAACACGTCAGCAAAAATCCAGCATAGTAATGCAACCACGAACAACACGGCTAACGCTTTTTCACGGAAGGTCATCGGCCCAAGTTCTTCCAAGCCTTTGCGGGCTATCTCTTTGTTATCAACGGTTTTCATTTCCGGCGGGCAGATGAAGTAGCAGACGAGCGGAATTAAAAATAAGCAGAGTAACCCCGGCACAGAGGCGGCTAAAAACCACTGTACCCAGTTGAGATTAAAGCCCAAAATCGGTGCCATTAGCGATAACGCCAACGCATTCGGTGCCATTGCGGTGAGGAAAATGTAACTCGTGGTTTTCACCACCATATACACATTCAATAGCAAATAGCGCCCTGCTTTTTTTGGGCTTTGTTCCGGATCAGACCCCAATGCCACCGCTACACTGTTGATAATCGGGAACACGATTCCCCCTGCACGGGCCGTATTAGACGGCGTTGCCGGCGATAACAGCAGATCCAAAAACATCGTAACATAACCTAAACGTAAGGTCGTACTGCCCATTGCCGCAATCATATGGTAAGCAATCCGTTTGCCTAATCCGGTAATCACAAAAGCGGAACTTAACGTAAAGGCGGTAAAGATTAGCCAAGTTGTACCGGATTGATAACCGGCTAAGGTTTGGCTGACTTTCACCAATGTGGTCGCCCCGTCCGTATTGCCGATTACCGCCGCCGAAGCTGCCACCGCTGCTAATAAAATCACCGGCTCACCGTAGGGTTTCAGCACCAATCCCACAATGGTCGCTAAATATAAACCGAATAAACGCCACGCAATCAGAGAAAGCCCCTCTGGTGCCGGCAATAAAAACACGATCACCGGAATGGCAACCAGTATCGCTAATTTTTGGACTTTCGATAAAGCCATAAAATAACCTCTAAAAAGTGAATAAAATTCTGTCCAATAAAATAAAAAACCAAGTTAAACCGAGCAGATCCGCACTGCCGCCGCTGCTTAAATTCCGCTGAATGCAAGCGGTATCGAATGCCGTTAATTTTGCAATGAGAGTCTCTTTATCCTGCCGTTGAGTATCGGCTAAAATCTGCTGCGCTTGCTGTTGCACAAAGGTCAAGCCAGCTAAACCGCCACGGTGCACTACGTTGGTATCTTGGTTGTGAGCCATCAGAAATAGCAGCGTTAGCCGCAAACGGTGTTCATCGTCAATGTTCGGTAAATTTTGCCAAAATGTCCAAGCCTGCCGCACGAGTGGAAAACCCTTTTCCGCTTCACCTCGTGCGCCGGTTAATCCGAATTGCCGAAAAAGTCGCATCCCTGCGGTAAGCGGCTGATTTTCAGCCGTCATCTCCAATTCTCGACAAACGCCCTTCGTCATCTCTGCCACACCATCGCATAACTGCGTCAGCCAATTCTCCGCACAGTAATGACCTTGCCCGAGTAAACGCCCTAGTGCCGTACAGACTAAGCCGAATGCAAAAATAGCGCCTTTATGGGTGTTCACCCCGCCCGTTGCCCGCCACATTGCCTGCTCGGCTTGTTGCCCAAGCGGTCGGATTGTCGCGAAAAGTTGCAACGGTGGGAGATCGAGACGATCCAAGCCGATCCGAACACAGTCGGCAAAATAGGGGCGAAGGGCTTCGGCGCTCCGCTCGAATGTTTGCACGTTCATATCACGGTGCGAGCCGTTATTTCGGCGATCAACCAAGCCCGGCTTTGGGGTCAGGTAAACTTCGTCCAGCAAGGCTTGGCGGGCTAAATCGGCAATAGTTTCCGCCAATACCCGTTTCTGCATTTCCGCTAAAATCGCCTCGGTAGAATGGGTTCGCTCTCTGGCACAGATCTTGGCATCTCGCTCGCAGACTAAACAACGGCGGGGCGAACCGCCAAAGTCGCTACGGCTCAATAGTCTGCCCTGTTCGTCAAATACGTCCAGATCCCATAGGCGACTCAGCGGCGAACGTGCTTCCAACATCATCATCGCCTGCTTGAGTGTATCGGCGGCGATAGGCAGAACAAATAACGCTTCGTGTCCTGTGGTCAGCGGGCGGATAAATTCGGCTCGTGGCGTAACGCCTAGCTTGGCGAAACAAGCGGTTAATTCCTGCAAACAGTGTGCAAAAATCGTATCAAGCAAGCCGTTTTTCTTCACTGCGCCGACTGCCAGTAACGTTACCGACAATACGGGCAGACGGAAATCCGCAATGCATTGCTGCTGCAACGCTGCCCTCTGCTCACGGGCGGCAAGTAACGCGTCAAGGCTGACGGTTGCTCCCGCCAGCGAAACGGTTTTGCAAAAATCTGCCGAGATCATACCGCTTGCCGTCCGCTACTCTGCCACTTGGTAAACTGTATCAATGATTGAACCGTCCCGATAACGCACCACTGCCACCGGTCTGTCGGTAAAGGCGATCGGTTTCGGCTTACCGGTCAGTTGATATGCCCGTTCACATAATTGTTCGATGGTGAACAGGGGAATATTCGCTTGGGTCAGTGCCTCAATTAAATCCGGTCGTTTCGGATTAACCGCCACGCCGTGATCCGTAACCAGCACATCAATATTTTCGCCCGGTGTTACGCAGGTAATCACATTGTCCACCACGGTTGGAATCCGTCCCCGCACCAGTGGCGCAACGATAATCGCCACCTGCGCCGATGCCGCCGTATCACAATGCCCGCCCGATGCACCACGGATAACGCCGTCCGAACCTGTCAGCACATTGACGTTAAATTGGGTATCGATTTCTAACGCACTTAAAATCACTACGTCCAAACGCTCGACCGATGCGCCTTTCGAGCTGAAATTAGCATATTGGTTTGCCGACACTTCAAGGTGATTCGGATTGCGTTCCAGCGATTCCGCTGCATCTTTGTCGAAACTCTGCACATCAATCAGTTTTTTGATAAGCCCCGCTTCGTGCAATGCCACCATACTGGCGGTGATGCCGCCTAACGCAAATGAGGCAGTGATATTTTTAGCACGCATTTTATCTTCAAGAAAACGCGTTACCGCCAGCGCTGCACCGCCTGAGCCGGTTTGCAATGAAAAGCCGTCTTTAAAGTAGCCGGAGGCAAAAATTACATCGGCGGCTTTGCGGGCGATCAATAATTCACGAGGGTTAGTCGTCATTCGGGTTGCCCCGCCGCCAATTTTTTTCGGGTCGCCCACTTGCTCGACCTGCACGATCAGATCGACCTGATCCTGTGCAATACTGGCTGGGTGGTGTGGATAGGCAACCAACTCTTCCGTCAATAGCACCACTTTGTCGGCAAACTCGGCATTCACTTTGGCATAGCCGAGCGAACCGCATTTGCTTTTGCCGCTAAAACCGTTGGCATTACCAAATTCATCGCACGCCGGCACGCCTAAAAACGCAACGTCAATTTTGATTTCACCGCTTTTGACTAAATGCACCCGCCCGCCGTGGGAATGGATATTCACCGGTTCGCTCATCAATCCTTTAGAAATTTCATCGGCAAGTTCACCTCGTAATCCTGACGAATAGATTTTGCGCACCACACCGTTTTTGATATGTTCAATCAACGGCGCGTGGGTATCGATCAGGGAGCTGGACGCTAAAATCAAATCCTTAAAGCCCATTTCGGCAATTTTCGCCATCACCATATTGACGATAAAATCGCCGCCACGGAATGCGTGGTGGAAAGACACGGTCATTCCGTCTTTCAAACCGCTTCGGGTTATCGCTTCCTCTAAAGTTTGGCACAATTTGCGATCTTTTCGGGTTTTCAATAGTGCTTCGGCTTTCGGGACTGCTTGGTAAGCGGTGAGATCCGTACCGTTTTTTGCAAAATCCGCGATGCGTTGTTCTCTCGTTTTCATTTCTGTTACTCCTCACGAATACCGGATTTTGACCGTTCCAATACTAATCTTGCCCGTTCAATAATCGGGGCATCAATCATTTTGCCGTTTAAAGAGACTACCCCTAAGCCTTGTTCCTCTGCCACTTGTGCCGCATTGATGATTTTGAGGGCGTGGTCAACCTCTTTTTGAGTCGGGGCAAATAAATTGTGGATCAGCTCGATCTGGCGTGGGTTAATTAACGACTTACCGTCAAAACCGAGTTGTTTGATCAAGCGAGCCTCTTGCAAAAAGCCCTCTTCACTATTGGCGTTGGAATATACGGTATCGAAGGCTTGAATGCCGGCGGCTCGTGCTGCTTGTAAAATGCTGCAACGGGCAAACAGTAACTCAATACCGTCCGCCGAGCGTTCGGTTTTGAGATTACGCACATAATCTTCCGCCCCTAATGCAATGCCGATTAAGCGTGGCGAGGCAAACGCAATTTGGTTTGCCTGCGTAATGCCGAGAGGGGATTCGATCGCTGCCAGTAATTTGGTGCTACCGATTGCCCGCCCACAGCGTTGTTCAATCTCGGTAATGGCGTTATCCATTGCGATCACGTCATCTGCCGTATCGGTTTTCGGCATTCTCACCACATCGACACCAGCACGCACAACCGCATTGAGATCGGCTAAGCCAAATTCGGAATCAAGGGGATTGACCCGCACAACCGTTTCCATTGCCTGATAAAGCGGGTGTTGCAGTGCGTGTGCGACCAACATTCTGGCGCTATCTTTTTCCTTCAACGCCACCGCATCTTCCAAATCGAACATAATCGCATCGGGTTGGTAGATAAAACTGTTGCTGATCATCGCCGCATTTGAACCCGGCACAAACAACATACTGCGTCTTAATTTCATAGCATTTTCTCCCATTCGACCGCTTCGTCGCTTGCCCGTAACAGTGCCGCTTTTAGTCTTGCCCGCAGTACGCAGTCGAGTGCGCCTTTGTCCTCAATATTTACTTGCACTTTGGTAATATTTAGCTCGGAAAGCACCGCTTGCACGGTGGCGATAATCGCATCACCAAACTGTTTGCCTACCGAACTGTTGATTTCAATTTCAACACTGTCTGCCGGTGCGATACGCACCAGTGCATCGCTCGACTCCAATGTGCCGGCTAATGCAATTTTGCTAATCTTCATAAGTTTCCTTTATCGCTCAAAATAGAAAGGGGTTTATTGGGGAAGATGGTGTCCGCTGCGGGCAGCCATTTCACGCAAGCGAGGGCAGAATTTCTGCATTTGATACCCTTTGCTTGCCAATGACGGCGCATTTTGTTCAAGGTAGCGGAAGGTACTTTCCAATACATAATGGGCAAGCTCCGACCAATTCTGCTCCCCCCACAATTTCCGCACTTTTGAGGCGGAAATCGGCTGATCTTGGTACTGCTTACGAGCCAATTCCACCACTTGAATTTTAGGGCTAGATAACTTGCCACTGTCGAGCCATTGGTGCATTTTGTGGTTATACGCCGCCGTTACCTGACATAACGGCTCTGTGCCGACAAAACGGTGGGTAATATTTAATGCGGGGGCAATGTATTGGCGGAAAATTTTGAGATCCAATTCCAAATAGAGATCGTCCGCCAAGCCTTTATCTTTTAAAAAATAGTGAGGAAAAGTCGCACGGGAAATAATATAGTCCGAGCCTTGATGCAAGGTAATACGGGAGAGATCACTGATGCCCTGTTTCACGAGATCAAAGCGGTCTTGATAAGAGAGTTGGGAGGCATTTTCGCCCACCACAAATAAATGCAGATGATCGCACTGTGCAAGTGCTTGTTCGATTAAATAGCGATGCCCAAGGGTAAACGGGTTGGCATTCATCACAATTGCGCCGATTTTCTCACCTTTCACCGCCATTGCCCGCCATTTTTTGCACTGTTTTTTTAAACGATTTGCACTGTTCTCAAGCAATACCACATTCGGACGAGCATCGGCAATCGTATAAAAACCGCACGCTTTAAATAAGGCTTCGTATTCAGGTTTGGTGTAAATAAACAGATTTGGTCGCTCTAATTCATAGGCGAGATTGATTAACTCAGTGGCAAGGGTCAGGGCAACGCCTTCACCACGGCAAGCCGGCGCAATCGCCACACATTTGATAATATTGCCGGCTAAACCGCCGCAGGCAATGATCTGATCTTGATGATTATACGTCACCACAAACACTTCGATTTGAGTGTCGAGGCTTAATTGATTTTCCGAGAGAAAGGCTTCAATCGCCGTTAAATGTGTACGATTATGCGCAAAAATACGTTCAAAATACATCGTTTGAATAATTTTTAAAAACAAAATAATTATAAATTCCAAGCCTATTTTACTGAATTTTCACCCGAAATTTTGAACAAATTCGCCTTATTTGATGCAGATCAAAATCCTTTCACCCAAATGTTATGCTACTGTTACTCCAACAAAAAAGTTGATAAAAATCATAACCTTTCTCTTACTTTTTAATGATAACAACGGTTAATTTGCAAAAAATAGCACTGAACAGCCCGCTTGTTTTAGCATAAAAAAAGAGGGCGAACCGCCCTCTTTACATCACTCCAAAAACAGCATTGTTTTTTAGTGTTTTTGCTCCAGCTATTTATAACTACTGTCCGTTTTATTGAATTGGATTTTAAAATCTCGCCTGTCCCTGATTTTTGTAATCTCCCTAAATCCCCCTTTTTCAAAGGGGGACTTGATCCTCCCTCTTTACGAAAGAGAGGATTAGTCTTTAGGAAAAAGTAAACTCCCCTCTTTGAAAAAGAGGGGTTGGGGGAGATTTTGGCAATAAAAAAGGCGAACCCCAAAAGGCTCGCCTTATTTACATTACTACACAGAACTAGATCGTGCGTTTGATTTCCACCACTTCAAAGACTTCGATTTGGTCGCCGACTTTGACATCGTTGTAGTTTTTCACACCGATACCGCATTCCATACCGTTACGCACTTCGCCTACGTCATCTTTAAAGCGGCGTAGCGATTCGAGTTCACCCTCAAAAATCACTACGTTGTCACGTAATACACGGATTGGATTATTCCGTTTCACCAAGCCTTCGGTAACCATACAACCGGCGATTGCACCAAATTTCGGATGACGGAATACATCACGCACTTCTGCCAAGCCGATAATTTCTTGTTTAAATTCAGGCTGTAACATACCGCTCATTGCCGCTTTGATCTCGTTAAGCAGTTCATAAATAATGGAATAATAACGCAGATCAATATTTTCATTTTCAATGATGCGGCGGGCAGAGGCATCGGCACGCACGTTAAAGCCGACCACAATCGCATTGGAGGCTGCGGCAAGGGTCGCATCGGTTTCGGTAATTCCGCCTACGCCTGAACCAACTACTTTGACTTTGACTTCGTCCGTTGAGAGTTCGTGTAACGCTTGAACAATCGCTTCCACCGAGCCTTGAACGTCCGCTTTCACGATTACGTTCAATTCTGCGACATCGCCCTCTGCCATATTGGTAAACATATTTTCCAATTTCGCTTTTTGCTGACGTGCCAATTTCACTTCACGGAATTTACCTTGGCGATAAAGGGCAACCTCACGGGCTTTTTTCTCATCACGCACAACAGTTGCTTCATCACCGGCAGCCGGTACACCGGATAAGCCTAACACTTCGACCGGAATAGACGGGCCGGCAGACTCGATCTCTTTGCCGTTTTCATCACGCATTGCACGCACACGACCGTACTCAAAGCCGCATAAAACAATATCGCCTTTATTCAGCGTACCGGATTGCACCAAGATTGTCGCAACCGGGCCACGACCTTTGTCGAGGTAAGATTCAATCACTACGCCGGTTGCCATTCCTTCTTTCACTGCGGTAAGCTCTAAGACTTCCGATTGCAACAGAATAGCGTCTAATAGCTCATCAACGCCCGTCCCTTTTTTCGCCGAAACGTAAACAAATTGTGCTTCACCACCAAATTTTTCTGCCACCACATCGTGTTGTAACAATTCTGTTTCAACCCGATCCGGATTCGCTTCCGGTTTATCAATTTTATTTACCGCTACCACTAACGGCACATTTGCCGCTTTGGCGTGTTGAATCGCTTCAATGGTTTGCGGCATTACACCGTCATCGGCTGCGACTACCAGCACCACGATATCCGTTGCTTTCGCACCACGGGCACGCATTGAGGTAAAGGCGGCGTGTCCCGGCGTATCCAAGAAGGTAATCATCTTACCGTCATCGGTTTCAACGTGGTAAGCACCGATATGCTGGGTAATCCCGCCCGCTTCGCCTGCCGCCACTTTCGCTTTACGGATATAGTCGAGTAAGGAGGTTTTACCGTGGTCAACGTGCCCCATAATCGTTACCACCGGCGCACGGGTTACTTTTTCCGCATCGGTATCACGATCGCCCAATACCGCTTCTTCTAACTCGTTCTCTTTACGCAGAATAACTTTATGCCCCATTTCTTCGGCAACCAGTTGTGCAGTTTCTTGGTCGATCACTTGGTTGATCGTTACCATTTCGCCCATCTTCATCATTGTTTTGATGATTTCAGTTGCTTTCACTGCCATTTTATTTGCCAAATCGGCAACGGTAATGGTTTCCCCAATCACGACATCACGGCTGACCGGTGCGGCGGGTTTGGTAAAGCCTTGCTGTAATGCACTGCCTTTTTTGCCTGATTTATGCTTGCCCTTACCTTTCAAATCTTTTTGATTACGGCGATCAGACTGGCGTTCGTTTTTGCTGCCGCTCTCTTCATCTCTGCCGCCTTTTTTCGCTTTGGCTACCGCCGGTTTGCTACTGCGACTACGGTTGCCTTCGCTGCGCCGTTCGGAATCACGCTCTGCTTCACGGGCATAACTGGAGGTAAAGCGGTCATCTTCGAAATCATCACTGTACGATTGGCTTTCCTCACGCTCAATTTCAGCTAAACGGCGGGCATTTTCTGCGGCACGTTTTGCGTCCATTTCGGCTTTTTGGCGAGCCAATTCGTCTTGTTTACGGCGTAATTCGGCCTCTTCTTTTTTCTTCGCCTCTTTTTCCGCATCCACGACTTTTTCCACTTTCACCGCAGGTTTAGCCGCGTCTGCTTTCGGTTTGTCGGTTTTCGCTTTATTCGGCATTACCGGCGGTGCAATTTTCTTCGCTGATTCGACCGCTTGTTGTGCCTGTTTTTCGGCTTCGGCTTTCGCTTTTGCCTCAGCTTCCGCTTGAGCGGCTTTCTCTGCGGCTTCTTTTTCCGCTCTCTCTTTTGCTTCCGCCTCTGCTTTAGCTTTTAATTTAGCTTCTTCCGCTGCTCTTTTAGCGGCTTCCGTATCGACTTTGCGGGATTTACGCACTTCAACCTGCACCGCTTTCGCTTTACCGCCCGCGGTTGTGCCGCTCACCGTTGTTTTGGTACGACGCTGCAAACTGAGCTTTTTCGGCGCATCTAATTTAATTTCGTTATCACTCATTCTCTGTTCTCCCTACTGCTTAACTAAACCAACAGATTTGACGTGCCGCCATAATCAATTCACCGGCTTTTTCCGCACTCAGTTCTTCAATATCGGCTAAGTCGTCCACCCCTTGTTCTGCAAGCTCTTCAAGGGTAGTAATCTGTTTTTCGGCAAGTTTGAAGGCGATGTGGCGATCCATTCCTTCAAGGTTTAATAATTGCTCTTCAATATCCGCCTGTTTTAAGGCTTCTTCTTCAGCTAACGCCTGTGCGGTCAATACATTTTTCGCACGGGTTTGCAGTTCTTCGACTAAATCTTCGTCTTCTAAGCCGTCAATCGCCGTCAATTCATCCATTGGCACATATGCCAACTCTTCAAGGCTGGTAAAGCCTTCATCAATCAGTAATTGTGCAAATTCTTCATCAATTTCTAAGCTGTTGATGAATAAATTGATCACTTTGTTATCTTCGGCTTGATGTTTTTTCTCCAGTTCTTCGGTGGTCATTACATTTAATGTCCAACCGGTTAATTGGGTTGCCAAGCGTACGTTTTGACCGTTACGCCCGATCGCTTGAGCAAGGGCTGTCGCTTCCACCGCTAGATCCATTGAGTGATTATCTTCATCGACTACAATCGAACTCACGTCCGCCGGTGCCATTGCATTGATCACAAATTGTGCCGGATTATCGTCCCACAATACAATATCAACCCGCTCGCCGCCTAATTCATTACTGATCGCTTGTACACGAGCGCCCCGCATACCCACGCACGCGCCAACGGGATCGATACGTTTATCGTTGCTTTTCACCGCAATTTTGGCTCTTGAACCCGGATCACGTGCTGCGCCTTTGATTTCAATCAGTTCTTCCCCGATTTCCGGCACTTCCAATTTGAACAACTCTTCCAACATCACCGGCTTCGCACGGGTAACGAATAATTGCGCCCCTTTTGATTCCGGCTTAATTTGGTATAACACGCCGCGCACGCGGTCGCCCGGACGGAAATTCTCGCGCGGCAACATATCTTCACGGTAAATCACCGCTTCCGCTTTAATTTCACTCTTGCCGGCTAATTCTAAAATAATACTTTCACGGGAGACTTTTTTCACTGTCGCTGTAACAATTTTGCCTTCTTCCGAGCGAAACTCATCGATCATTTTATTACGTTCGGCTTCACGAATTTTCGTGCTGATGACTTGACGAGCCGTTTGCATTGTAATACGGTCGAACGCAATGGACTCAATTTCATCTTCAATAAAATCACCGAGTTGAATATTCGGATCTTCAAATTGCGCCGCTTCCAACGTAATTTCGCGGGTGTGGCTATTCACTTTCTCCACCACTAACCAGCGGCGGAAGGTGGTAAATTCACCGGTTTTACGGTCTATCACCACTCGCACATCAATATCAATGCCGCTGCTGACTTTGCGATCTTCCCGATCCGCCGCTGCACGCTTTTTGGTTGAAATGGCAAGTGCGGTTTCGAGTGCTTCAAAAATCGCTTCTTTCGGCAATAATTTTTCATTTGATACCGCTTCAGCGGCTAATAAAATCTCTTTACTCATTCGTTTAATATCCTTAGAAATTAAAAACTGGAATTAAATTAGCTTTTTGAATGTTACTAAAAGCAAAGGTTTGCACGTTGCCTTCGACATTGAGGCTGATAAACTCCCCTTCAACGCTGACTAGCTCCCCTTGCCATTTGCGACGATCAAACATCGGTAGGCGTAAATGAATTACCACTTCACGCCCGATAAAGCGTTGATAGTGCGCCAATGTAAATAGCGGGCGATCTAACCCCGGTGATGACACCTCAAGATTATATTTATCCGCAATCGGATCTTCGACATCAAAAATAGCACTGACCTGACGGCTGACATCACTACAATCCTCAATGGTTACGCCGCCTTCTTTATCAATATAAAGGCGAACCGTCATAAAACGACCGGCACGCTGACATTCAATCCCTACTAGCTCAAATCCCATTGCGTCAATGGAATCTTGTACCAGAGTTTGTAATTTTTGTTCTAAAGTTGCCAAGCAAACCTCCATTTAACAGATATAAAAAAAGGACTTTAAAAGTCCTCTTAAAACAACAAAGCTGACTATGAGCCACAAAAAAGCCCCAAACACAGTTGAGGCTTTCAAGCGGTTTGTTTTATGCAATTTTCCGCAAAAAGAAAATCGGATAAAACAAAACTCACCGTCCTAAACAGAACGATGAGCCTTAAAACTGGTTGCGGGGGCCGGATTTGAACCAACGACCTTCGGGTTATGAGCCCGACGAGCTACCAAGCTGCTCCACCCCGCGTCTGATGTGGTGCATTATAAAGACTAAAAAAAAAGTATGCAACTGTTTTTTGTGATTTAGATCACAGTTGCTGTCTTTTTAAGCATTTATCAACTGATATAAATCCGCGTCTTTGCGATCGAGATAGTGGGAAGATTGGATTTTACGAATCGTGCGGGAACGTCCCCGAATCAACAAGGTTTCCGTTGTCGCAAGGTTGCCTTTACGCTGAATACCTTTGAGCAAATCGCCGGTGGTAATGCCCGTTGCCGAAAAGACGAGATTATCGTCCCGTACCAGATCTTCCAATGTTAAGACGGTATTGATCGGCACATTTAAGGCTTCACAGCGGGCAATCTCTTTTTCGGCGAATGCAAAATTCTCCAGCGTATTGCCTTTTACCTGATTGCGAGGGATTAAACGAGCCTGCATATCGCCGCCTAACGCTCTTACGGCAGCCGCTGCAATGACCCCTTCCGGCGCACCGCCAATGCCATAGAGCAGATCTAAATCGCCTTCCGGTAAACAACATTGCACCGCGGCTGCCACATCGCCATCGGGAATTGCCATTACTCTGACCCCTAACTGTTGCATTTCAGCGATCACGGCGTGATGACGGGGTTTATCCAATACTGCAACTGTCAGTTGCGACAGCAATTTGCCCTTTTTCGATGCGACACGACGCAGGTTTTGCTCAATCGGCAAATTGAGATCGATCATTCCTTTCGCTTCATTGCCGACCACCAATTTTTCCATATACATATAGGGGGCTTGTAAAAAGGTGTTTTTACCGCCCGCAGCCAATACGGACAGCGCATTTGCCTGCCCCATTGCCGTCATTCGTGTGCCGTCAATCGGATCAACGGCAATACTGACTTCTTCATCTTCAGGGCGGAATAGTCCGATTTTCTCGCCAATGTAAAGCATCGGCGCTTGGTCAATTTCCCCTTCGCCAATCACGACTTCCCCTTGAATTTCCATTTGATTGAGCAGAAAACGCATTGCCTTAACGGCGGCATCATCGGCAGCATTTTTATTGCCTCTGCCCAGCCAAGCAAAAGCGGCAAGTGCGGCGGCTTCAGTAACACGAGAAAATTCAATGGAGAGGGATCGTTTCATATTGGCTTCCTTTTGAGGTGAGTTGCAAAAATTCAGGATAAACTAACCGCTTGTCTCGGCAAGCAGTGTGCGGGACGGCATTGTATTGCCTAAACCTTATCTCGTCAATGTGATCGTACGGCTAACCTTTTGAAGTTAAGCCGAATACCGTGTAGAATAGCGAGTTATTTTTACTGATAATGGAATCCCTATGAGCAATTCAGAGATATTGACCCCTGAACACGCCGATATGCGTGCCAACTTTATTACCCATATTATTGATGAAGATTTAGCTACCGGAAAACACCAAAACGTTTATACCCGTTTCCCGCCTGAACCGAACGGCTATTTACACATTGGCCACGCAAAATCCATCTGCTTAAATTTTGGCATTGCGGAAGATTACCAAGGGTTATGTAATTTACGGTTTGATGATACCAATCCGGTCAAAGAAGATGTGGAATATGTTGAATCCATTAAACAAGATGTGGAATGGCTTGGGTTTAAATGGGCAGAATTGCGCTATGCCTCCGACTATTTTGACCAACTTTACGGCTATGCGATTGAGTTAATCAAAAAAGGCTTGGCCTATGTGGACGAACTCTCGCCGGAAGAGATGCGCGAATACCGCGGCACATTAACCGAAGCCGGCAAAAACAGCCCTTATCGTGATCGCAGTGTGGAAGAAAATTTGGCGTTATTTGAGAAAATGAAAAACGGTGAATTTGCGGAAGGCAAAGCCAGTCTGCGAGCTAAAATTGATATGGCATCGCCGTTTATGGTAATGCGCGATCCGGTCTTATATCGGATTAAATTTGCCAGCCACCACCAAACCGGCGATAAATGGTGCATCTACCCGATGTACGATTTTACCCACTGTATTTCCGATGCGATCGAGCGGATCACCCACTCGCTCTGCACCCTTGAGTTCCAAGATAACCGCCGTTTATACGACTGGGTGTTGGAAAATATCAGCATTGAACGCCCGCTGCCGCATCAGTATGAATTTTCACGCCTCAATTTAGAAGGCACACTCACCTCTAAACGTAAACTGTTAAAATTAGTACAAGACGGTATTGTGGACGGTTGGAACGACCCGCGTATGCCGACCATTTCCGGCTTACGCCGCCGCGGTTATACCCCTTCCTCCTTACGTGAGTTTGCCCGCAGAATCGGGGTAACTAAACAGGATAATGTGGTGGAATACAGTGCGCTTGAAGCCTGTATTCGTGATGACCTCAACACTAACGCACCACGGGCAATGGCGGTTATCAATCCGGTAAAAGTCGTAATTGAAAACTTCCAAGGCGAAGAATGGCTCAACGCACCAAATCACCCTAACCGTGAAGAACTCGGCACACGCCAACTGCCGTTTACCCGTGAACTTTATATTGATGAAGCCGATTTCCGTGAAGAAGCCAACAAACAATATAAACGCTTAGTGTTAGGTAAAGAAGTTCGCCTACGCAATGCTTATGTGATTAAAGCCGAGCGGGTGGAAAAAGATGCAAGTGGTCGGATCACCACCATTTTCTGCACATACGATCCGGAGACCTTAGGCAAAAATCCGGCGGACGGTCGCAAGGTGAAAGGCGTCATTCATTGGGTTTCCGCCTCACACAACAAGCCGGCGGAATTTCGCCTCTACGATCGCCTGTTCACGGTGGCAAATCCGGGCGCAGAAGAAGATATTTATGCGGTTGTCAATCCAAATTCCTTAGTGGTGAAGCACGGTTTTGTGGAAGTCAGCCTTGCCAATGCAAAAGCCGAACAAGGTTACCAGTTTGAGCGTGAAGGCTATTTCTGTTTGGATAGCAAAGACGGCTCTGCGGATAACCTTGTGTTTAATCTCACCGTCAGCTTAAAAGAAAGCGTGGCGTTCTAATTTCTTAAGACAAAATCCTCCCTTTTGGGAGGTTTTTTATGACTACAATGCAACAATCCGATTTACTTTACTATTTACTGATTCCTTCTGTCCTTTTCTCTTTTTGGACAATTTGGCATTCTGACGAACGGTTATGGTTCAAATGGCTACTCTCTTTTGCCGCCTTATTTCCCTTTGGCTTAGGACCATTTTTCGTTTTTTGGGCAAGCAATCTGCCACCACTTAAAGCAGAAGCACATATTTTTCGGAACAGATTCTGGTATAGAGATCCCGACTATGCTCCTTTAATCAATGCATTAGGTAAGAAAAAAGCGGAAAGAGAACAACAAATAAAAGCGTTTATCCGCTATAAAGAGCGCCAATATCAACAAAAATTGAATGAAGAGCAGAAATATAAAACAGAGAAAAAGAGGCAAGAGAGGATAAAAGCATTAAGAGATAAAAAATAAGGCTACCCTAAGGTAGCCTTTTTAGTAGCGTAGAATTATTTTTTCTTCGCTTTTGGATTTGGTAAATCGGTGATTGAGCCTTCAAATACTTCCGCCGCTAAACCGACCGACTCGTGCAAGGTCGGGTGAGCGTGAATCGTCAGAGCAATGTCTTCCGCATCGCAGCCCATTTCAATCGCCAAGCCGATTTCACCGAGCAATTCACCGCCGTTTGTACCGACAATCGCCCCGCCGAGAATACGGTGAGTATCTTTATCGAAGATTAACTTCGTCATACCGTCCGCACATTCGGAAGCAATCGCACGACCTGATGCTGCCCAAGGGAACTTCGCCACTTCGTAGTTTAAGCCTTCTTGCTTACACTCTTTCTCGGTTTTACCGACCCACGCCACTTCCGGCTCTGTATAGGCGATAGATGGGATCACTTTCGGATCGAAATAGTGTTTTTTACCCGCAATCACTTCCGCCGCAACGTGTCCTTCGTGAACACCTTTATGCGCTAACATCGGCTGACCGACAATATCGCCGATCGCAAAAATGTGCGGAACATTGGTACGCATTTGCTTATCGACATTGATAAAGCCACGCTCATCCACTTCAACGCCCGCTTTGCCCGCATCAAGCAATTTGCCGTTAGGCACACGGCCAATCGCCACTAACACAGCGTCATAACGTTTTGTATCGTTACAGGCTTTGCCTTCCATTGAAACATAGATACCATCGTCTTTCGCTTCAACGGCGGTAACTTTTGTTTCAAGCATTAATTTGAATTTTTTCTCAATGAGTTTTGTGAAGATTTGAACGACATCTTTATCCGCAGCAGGAATTACTTGGTCAAACATTTCAACCACTTCCACTTCCGAACCTAATGCTTCGTAAACTGTTCCCATTTCAAGCCCGATAATACCGCCGCCCATAATGAGTAATTTTTTCGGTACTTCTTTTAGTTTTAACGCATCGGTTGAATCCCAAATACGCGGATCTTCGTGCGGAATAAACGGCAATTGGATTGGTCGAGAACCTGCCGCAATAATCGCATTGTCAAATTTGATTGTGGTCGGATTACCATCACGATCACGGGCAACTAAGGTGTGCGGATCGGTAAATGCCGCTAGACCTTCCACCACAGTTACTTTGCGGGCTTTTGCCATACCGGCTAATCCACCGGTTAATTTTGCCACCACCGCTTCTTTACCGGCACGCACTTTGTCTAAATCAATTTTAGGCTCGCCAAATGTAATACCGTTATGCTCGGCGTGTTTGGCTTCTTCGATGATTTTCGCCACGTGTAGCAATGCTTTTGACGGGATACAACCCACGTTCAAGCATACGCCGCCAAGAGTAGAATAACGCTCAACAAGAACCGTTTCTAAGCCTAAATCGGCACAACGAAATGCCGCTGAATAACCTGCCGGGCCGGCACCAAGTACAACCACTTGGGTTTTAATTTCTTTGCTCATTTTTACCTCTGGAAGAATTCATCTCGTTTAAACGTTGCCATTTTAGCATTTTTAACATTCTGATAACGAGATAGAGATCACAGAATTAACAATAAGCGGTGAGATTTTTGCAAAAATTTGCAAGTATCCCACCGCTTGCGATTACATTACTAAACGGCGAATATCCGAAAGTACCCCGTTGATGTAGGTAATAAATCTTGCCCCGTCTGCCCCATCAATCACACGGTGATCGTAAGAAAGTGATAATGGTAACATTAAGCGAGGGGTAAATTCTTTACCGTTCCACACCGGTGTCATTTCAGACTTAGACACACCTAAGATAGCCACTTCCGGTGCATTTACAATCGGCGTAAAGTGTGTACCGCCGATACCGCCGAGGCTGGAAATGGTGAAACAACCGCCTTGCATATCCGATGCGGTTAATTTACCCGCACGGGCTTTTTTCGAAATTTCCGATAATTCACGGGAAAGTTCGATAATGCCTTTTTTGTTCACATTTTTAAATACCGGCACGACTAAGCCGTTCGGTGTATCGACCGCAACGCCGATATTGACGTATTTTTTCAAGGTTAAACGCTGACCGTCTTCAGACAATGAGCTGTTGAAACGTGGGAACTCTTCTAACGCTTTCGCCACCGCTTTCATAATGAAGACTAACGGCGTTACCTTAACATCTTGTTTGGTTTTTTCCAGTAGTGCGTTTTGATCCTTACGGAATTGCTCAAGCGCGGTAATATCGGCTTTATCCCATTGGGTAACGTGCGGGATCATTACCCAGTTACGATGCAAGTTCGCACCGGAAATTTTCTGGATACGACCTAACTCGACTTCTTCGGTTTCACCAAATTTGCTGAAATCGACTTTCGGCCACGGTAACAAGCCTAAGCCTGCGCCATTTGCCACACCTGAACCTGCCGGTGCTTTGCCGGATTTCACTTCCTCAAACACCTGTACCGCATTTTTCACATAGGCTTGAATATCTTCTTTAACAATACGCCCTTTACGGCCAGAACCTTTTACTTTATCAAGGTTTACCCCAAATTCACGGGCTAGGCGGCGAATAACCGGTGTTGCGTGGGCATAGGTCGCACTTGCGGTAACTTGATCTTGGCTTAAGCCGGACACATTACCCGCTGGTGCAGGTGCTGCAGTCTGAGCCGGTGCTGCTTCGGTAGCAGGCGCTGACGCAGTTACAGCCGGTGCCGCTCCCGCCACTTCAAATTTCATAATCAATTTACCGGTCGTAACTTTATCGCCAACATTGATTAAAATCTCTTTTACCACACCGGCGATTGGTGCTGGCACTTCCATTGACGCTTTATCACCTTCGACATTGATGATTGATTGATCAACTTCAACCTTATCGCCTACTTTCACCATAATTTCGGTTACATTAACTTCATCACCGCCGATATCCGGTACATTCACATCTTGTACGGAAGCAGCCGCAGGCGCTGAAGCCGCTACTGCCGATGTTGCCACCTCTGCCGCTGCAGGTGTTGCGCCCGCCACTTCAAATTTCATAATCAATTTACCGGTCGCCACTTTATCGCCGACATTGATTAAAATCTCTTTTACCACTCCGGCAATTGGCGCAGGCACTTCCATTGATGCTTTATCACCTTCGACATTGATGATCGACTGGTCAACCTCAACTTTATCGCCCACTTTCACCATAATTTCGGTTACATTGACTTCATCGCTACCAATATCCGGCACGTTCACATCAACAACGGCAGTTGCAGAACTTGGTGCAGAAGCAACCGCTTGCGGCTGTGCCGCTTCAGCTACCGGAGCAGGAGCCACTCCTTCTGCGTCTAATACCAACATTGGTGAACCGGTAGAGACTTTATCACCAACATTCACTAAAATTTCTTTAACCACGCCCGCTTCCGGTGCTGGCACTTCCATTGAGGCTTTATCGCCTTCGACATTGATAATAGATTGATCAACAGTAATGGTGTCGCCCACTTTCACCATTACTTCGGTTACGGTAACTTCATCGCTGCCAATATCCGGCACTTGAATTTGTTTTGACATTTTGTTTTCCTCTGTAAGTTACCCCTCTGTTGCCAAAGGGGTAAGGGGGATTTTAATTATGCGTATAATGGGTTGATGCGATCTACATTTAAGCCGAATTTCGCAATGGCTTCTGCGACCACTTTGGTTTCAACCGTACCCTCTTTTGCTAACTGCGCTAAGGCTGCCACCACAACATAACGGGCATCTACCTCAAAGTGCTCACGCAAGTTGGCACGGCTGTCTGAACGACCGAAGCCGTCTGTACCTAACACGTGGTAGTTTGTGGTTGGTAAGAACGCACGGATTTGATCGGCGTAGAGTTTCATATAGTCTGTCGCAGCCACTACCGGATTACCGTTCATTACTTGTGCAACATAAGGCACTTTCGGCGTTTCGGTCGGGTGTAATAAGTTCCAACGGGCAACATCCGCACCATCACGCGCCACTTCGTTGAATGATGTTACACTATATACATCGGACGTAATGCCGTAGTCGTTCGCAAGGATTTGCGCCGCTTCACGCACATGACGCATAATCGCCCCTGAACTTAATAGCTGTACTGCGCCTTTACCTTTACCTTCTACGGTTTCAAATTTATAGATACCTTTACGGATACCTTCTTCCGCCCCTTCAGGCATTGCCGGTTGATCGTAGATTTCGTTCAATGTGGTGATATAGTAGAATACGTCTTCTTGTTTCTCACCGTACATACGCTCAATACCGTCTTGTACAATCACTGCCACTTCAAAGGCAAATGCCGGATCGAAAGTAACACAGTTTGGAATAACCCCTGCTTGAATATGGCTGTGTCCGTCTTCGTGTTGTAACCCTTCACCGTTGAGGGTTGTACGACCCGACGTACCGCCGATCATAAAGCCACGGGCTAATTGGTCGCCAGCTAACCACATCATATCGCCTACACGTTGGAAACCAAACATTGAGTAGTAGATGAAGAACGGAATCATCGGCTGGTTGTTTACAGAATAAGATGTTGCCGCCGCAACCCAAGATGCCGTTGCACCCAATTCATTGATCCCTTCTTGTAGCACTTGACCGTCTTTCGCTTCACGGTAGTAAGCCACTAAATCACGATCTGACGGCACATAGTTTTGACCGAACGGGTTATAAATCCCGATTTGACGGAATAAACCTTCCATACCGAACGTACGGGCTTCGTCCGCAATAATCGGTACAATGGTTTTGCCGATATTTTTATCTTTTAATAAGGTATTTAAAACACGGGTGAATGCCATTGTGGTTGAAATACCACGTGGTTGAGCCTCTAATAATGCACTAAATTCAGATAATGCAGGCACTTGATATTCAGTAGTGAATTTTGGTGAACGTGCAGGTAAATAACCGTTTAAAGCTTTACGCTGACCGTGTAAATAATTGTATTCAGGGCTGCCTTCAGGGAATTTAACGTATTCTAAATTCTCAACTTGCTCGTCCGTCAATGGCAATTCAAAGTAATCACGGAAACCTTTTAGGCTTTCGATTGACATTTTTTTCGATTGGTGAGCCGTATTTTTACTTTCCGCTTCCGGAATTTTATAACCTTTCACCATTTGCGCTAAGATCACCACCGGTTTATCGGATTTTTGCGCTCTTGCGTATGCCGCATACATTTTCATCGGATCGTGACCGCCACGGCTCAACGCCCAAATTTCATCATCCGTCATATCCGCAACTAATGCCGCCGTTTCAGGATAACGACCAAAGAAGTGTTCGCGCACATAAGCACCGTCTTTCGATTTGAAGGTGAGGTAATCACCGTCCACCACTTCCATCATCAACTGGGTTAATTTGCCCGTTGTGTCTTTCGCAAAGAGTTTATCCCATTTGCTGCTCCACAATACTTTGATGACTTCCCAACCCGCACCGTTAAACAAGCCTTCAAGCTCTTGAACGATCTTACCGTTACCGTTTACCGGCCCGTCTAAACGTTGTAGGTTACAACTGATAGTAAAAATGAGGTTGTTTAATTTCTCACGGCCGGCAAAGGATAATGCCCCTTTGGATTCGATCTCGTCCATTTCGCCGTCCCCTAAGAACGCATAGACTTTTTGATCTGAAGTATCTTTTAAGCCACGATGCTCTAAGTATTTCAAGAAGCGGGCTTGATAAATGGCATTTACCGGTCCTAACCCCATTGAAACGGTTGAGAACTGCCAAAATTCCGGCATCAATTTTGGGTGAGGGTAAGATGAGATCCCTTTACCGTGTACTTCTTGGCGGAAATTATCCATTTGCTCTTCGGTAATACGACCCTCCAAATAAGCACGACCGTACATACCCGGTGCTGCGTGGCCTTGGAAAAAGACTAAATCACCGCCGTTTTTCTCGGTTGCCGCTTTGAAGAAATGGTTGAAGCACACTTCATACATTGTCGCTGCGGATTGGTAGGTTGAAATATGACCGCCCAAATCTAAATCTTTTTTCTGGCTACGCAATACCGCTGCAATTGCATTCCAACGTACAGCCGAACGGATACGGCGTTCAAGATTTAAATCGCCCGGATATGCCGGTTGTTCGGCAACAGAAATCGTATTTACATAATCTGTTGTAGTGCCTGATTGAACTGCAACACCTTGACCGCGAGCTTGCTGCATCACTTGCTCAATAATGTATTGCGCTCTTTCTACGCCCTCTTCACGAATTAATGAATCAATTGAAAGCAACCAATCGTTAGTTTCGATTGGATCTACATCATTACGTAAAATTTCTGACATAGCTTTTTCCTTTACTTTTATGAGTGAATAAAACATTACAAAATTGTAAATAATTTTGCCAACCGCTGAAACTTTAAACACAAACAGGTTTGCATACCTTGTTTTAGATCAAAAAAACGATGAAAGGACAAATATCTCATCTCTATCCTTATCTAAAGTTTCATTTTATCTAATTGATTTTTAAAGGCTTTTACCCAAACCTTCAAAAATGTTGAAAATTTGTAGATAAATTTAAGTGGCAAGATAACAAAAACCGCCTTTTTTGTCCATTTTTCCCCAATAGAAATGTTAATCGGCTCACATAATTTTTTAAAGCAACCGTTTGCCTTTTATGCTATGCTTTCAACCGATTTTTTCGAACATACCTGAAAGGTTAAAAAATGACAACAAAACCTGAAATTGCAATTGTAATGGGGTCAAAAAGCGACTGGGCAACAATGTCCGAAGCGGTAAATATCCTTGAACAATTTGGTTTACCCTATCATACGGAAGTGGTATCTGCACATCGTACCCCCGATAAACTCTTTTCGTTTGCTGAAAATGCCGAAAAAAACGGCTATAAAGTGATTATCGCCGGCGCAGGCGGTGCGGCGCACTTACCGGGAATGATTGCCGCCAAAACGATCGTACCGGTGCTGGGCGTACCGGTAAAAAGTTCAATGCTGAGCGGTGTGGACAGCCTCTACTCGATTGTCCAAATGCCGAAAGGCATTCCGGTCGGCACACTGGCAATCGGGCCGGCGGGAGCGGCAAATGCAGGCTTATTGGCAGCTCAGATTTTAGCGGCATTTCAGCCGGAATTAGCGCAAAAGCTTCACCAGTTCCGTCAAGCACAAACGCAAAGCGTATTAGATAATCCCGATCCCCGTGATTAACTTGCGACAAGCGGTCAGTTGCAACGGATAGTGTGCAATTAAATGCGATGATGTATAAATACAGATATGTCATCGCTAATGCGTAGAGGTTTATCCCACTGCGACAGCATTTCGTAAAAAATGGCTTGGAACTGCCCGCTTGTAACTTCACATTTCAGCAATATGAATAAAAAACTGCTTATTTTACATACCGGCGGCACAATTTCTATGAGCGAAGGCGAAGACGGCAAAGTGTCGCCTTCAGCCAAAAATCCGTTGCTCGCCGCCCTTGAAAAACTTAGCCACCCTGCCGAGCTTTATCAAGAGGCGTTGCTTAACGTACCGTCCCCCCATATCACCCAAAGCCATTGGCAGCTACTCAAAGCCCGTATTGAAAAAGGCGTAAACGAGCAAGGCTTTGACGGCGTAGTGATTACGCACGGTACAGATACCTTAGAGGAAACCGCTTATTTCCTGGATCTTGCCTTGAATGTTGATGTGCCGGTGGTGCTGACCGGGGCGATGCGTTCCAGTAATGAATTAGGTGCAGACGGGTTGATCAACCTGCAAAGTGCGATTTTGGTCGCACTCAGCCCCGAAAGCCAAGGCAAAGGTGTGATGGTGGTAATGAATGATGAAATCCATAATGCTAAATTTGTTACCAAAACCCATACCACCAATGTGGCGACCTTTCAAACGCCGACCTTCGGTCCTTGCGGTTTGGTGGCAAAAAATCGGGTCATTTATTTTCAGCATCTTGACCAATATGAACGCTACCCGATCGCTAAAATCGAAAAAGCCAACGTTCAGTTAGTCAAAGCCTATGTCGGAATGGACAGTTTCCTGCTTGAGCAGTTGGCGTTGAGCCAATGCGACGGTGTGGTAATTGAAGCACTCGGGGCGGGCAATTTACCGCCAACCTGCCTAGCCGGCGTGGCAGCGCTCTTAAATGCCAATATTCCGGTGGTGTTAGTTTCCCGTGCGTTTAACGGCGTAACCCAAGATGTGTATGACTACCTCGGCGGCGGTAAGCAGCTCAAGCAACAAGGTGTGATTTTTACTACCGGTTTAAGCGGTCAAAAAGCCCGCATTAAACTCTTAGTGCTGCTTAATCAGCAGCTCAATAAACCGTTAGCCGATTATTTTTAACCGAACAGGCGGTCAGTTTCGTAGCAAAATTTACGACATTATATCGCCAAAGCTAAAATTGCTTCATAGATTAGGAACACACTGCGTGGTTCAAGAATAGCAATTACTACCGTATAAAGCATATATGTCCGCTACGGTTTGATGAAAAAGCAGTTTGAGCAACAGCGACATAATACATTTGAAAAAAGCGTGCCGAAACCAACCGCTTGTTAGCCTTAAAGAGATTTTTTATGCAAAAAAGTGCAATTTACCCTCCAATTTATGTGCTTGGCAACGGGCAGCTCGGCAGAATGCTCCGTTACGCCGGCGCGCCGTTAGATATTCAGGTTCAGCCCCTAGCTTTTGATGATCCGGTCATTGAATTAGAACACGACTGCTTAATTACCGCTGAAATTGAACGCTGGGCGGATACCCCGCTCACCACCTTGCTCAGTCATCACCAAAATTTCGTCAATCTCTCGGTATTCGGGCGTTTAGCCGATCGCTATACCCAAAAAGCATTGCTTGACCAGCTTGGATTGGCGACTTCGCCGTGGCAATTAGTTGAAAGTCCAACCCAGTGGCAACAGATTTTTGACAATATCGGTGAAAAAGTGGTGGTAAAACGCCGTACCGGCGGCTATGACGGGCGGGGGCAATGGATCATCACTCAAGATAATATTGCCCAAATTACCCCCGATCTGTTCGGCGACGTGATTGCGGAAAAATTTATTCCGTTTGACGCTGAAGTATCATTGGTCGGCGCACGCTTCCGCAACGGTGAAACCCGTTTTTACCCTGTTACCCATAATTTGCAACAAAACGGTATTTTGCGTTACAGTGTAATGGATATTACACTTCCTCACCAACGTGAATTTCAACAACAGGCGGAAAAAATGCTCGCCGCCATTATGCAAGAATTGGAATATGTCGGCGTAATGGCAATGGAATGTTTTGTGGTGGGTGATAAACTGCTGATTAATGAACTTGCCCCACGGGTACACAATAGCGGACATTGGACACAACTGGGTTGCACTATCAGCCAGTTTGAATTACATCTGCGGGCATTACTGGATCTGCCGACTCCGGCACTCACCCCGATTGCCTCTAGCGTAATGGTGAATTTAATCGGCATTGAGCATAATCCCGCGTGGTTAAATACCCCTTTCAGCCAGCTCCATTGGTACGGGAAGGAAGTCCGAGCAGGCAGAAAACTCGGTCATATCAACTTATGTCATCAGGATAAAACGGTGCTGATCAACGCACTCCGCCAACTTAGCCCGCATCTTAGCCACGATTTCCAAAGCGGTTTAGATTGGGCGATCAATAAACTTGTCTAACGCAATCACCTTGTTTTTTTAAGGGAATTGAGGTGCAATCCAAAAAATAAGGGGAACATTTGTTCCCCCTGTTTATTTAGACTTAAAAACGGATCAAATGGCATAGCCTAGTGCATAAAACGCCACTAATACAATCGCAATAATTACCGTGCCGACGTTTAATTGCTTAAATTCACCGGCAATAACACGCCCAATCACTAAACTGGCAAACCCCAGCATAATGCCCGTAACAATATTCGCTGTCAGTACGATAAATACGGCGCAAATTAAGCCTGCCATTGCCCCAACAAAATCATCAAAATCCAATTTTGCCACATCACTCAACATCAGTAAGCCCACATACATTAATGCAGGAGCGGTGGCGTAATTCGGTACTAAAAAAGCAAGCGGTTGAAAAAAGAGCATCAATAGAAAAAGTACGCCGACCACGATTGCCGTTAAGCCGGTTTTGCCGCCAACTGCTGTTCCCGCAGCCGACTCAATATACACTGCCGCCGGTGCTGTACCGAACAAACCGGAAAAAATGCTACTAAGGGAATCGGATGTCAGTGCCTTATCACCATTGATGATCTGCTCGTCCTTATCTAATAATTCCGCCTGAGCGGCAACGGCACGAATTGTACCGGTCGCATCAAAAATCGCTGTCATCACCAAGGCAAACACCACTGGTAAAATAGCCGTATTGAGTGCGCCCATAATATCCAAATTCAAGAATTGGCTCTGTTCACCAAAGGACGGCAATTTAAACATCTGCCCGTTAAAACGGACATTTGGGTCAAACAGTAAACCAATCATCGTAATCGCAATAATTACCCAAAGGATTGCACCTTTGATCTTGAGACGCTCTAGCCCGATAATCGCGGCTAAGCCTAACAACGACATTACCACCGGAAAGGCGGTGAAATCGCCCATTTTAACGGGCAAGCCGGCTTGATTACCGACAACCAACCCAACGCCGTTCGCCGCAATCAACAACAAAAACAGCCCGATACCGATCCCTGCCCCGTGTGCAATGCTGGCAGGCAGGTTACGCAAAATCCAGCTTCGGATACCGGTAATTGAAACGAGGGTAAACACAACCCCCATTAGGAAGATTGCACCAAGGGCTACCGGCACACTTATACCTTGCCCTAAGACTAAACTAAATGCGGTAAATGCCGTAAGGGAAATGGCGCAGCCGATTGCCATTGGCACGTTCGCCCAAAGCCCGATCAAAATAGAGCCTAATCCTGCCACCAAGCAGGTTGCAATAAACACGGATTCTGCCGGAAAGCCGGCTTCCTTAAGCATATTTGGCACAACAATGACCGAATAGACCATCGCCAAAAACGTTGTCAAACCGGCAATGACTTCTTGGCGAAAGTTTGAGCCGCGTTGTTGCAGTTGAAAATAAGATAACACCGACATAAAAGCCCCTTAATAATAAGTAAGGGGCTTATTTTAGCTTAACCGTTAAGGCTTACGCAAACGATTGCCAATCTATCCTTGCCAATCCGTTGGCTAAATCCGCAATCAGATCGTCCACTGCTTCTAAGCCGATATGCACTCGGATCAACGTACCGCTTACCTGGCGAGCCACTGCCGGACGAATACGGGCGATCTCGTTAGGCTGATTGGCTAAAATCAGAGATTCAAACCCGCCCCAAGAATATGCCATTGTAAAAAGTTCAAAATGATCTAAGAACGCCGCTAACTCCGCCTCGCTCAACGTTTTGCAAAGTTCAAAGGAAAACAGACCGCTTGATCCTAGAAAATCCCGTTCGAAAGCGTAATGCCCCGGGCAGCTCGGCAGTGCCGGGTGATAAACCGCTTTGACTTCGGGACGCTCGGCAAGCCATTGGGCAACCCTCAAAGCACTCTCTTGGTGTTGCTGAAGGCGTACGGCTAATGTCCGCAAGCCACGAGCAGCTAAATAAGCGGTGTCCGCATCGACCATTTGCCCCATTAGGTAAGAGTGTTCCCGCAGTTGATCCCAACAACGAGCATTAGACACTGCCGTGCCAATCATTGCATCGGAATGTCCGACTAAATATTTCGTTCCCGCTTGAATGGAAATATCAATACCGAACTTTAGTGCGGGAAACAACACCCCGCCGCTCCACGTATTATCAATCATAATCACCATATCGGGGTTAATCGCCCGTGCGGTCCGCACTAACATCGGAATATCCGGCACTTCCATTGTTAAAGAACTCGGCGATTCCAAAAATAAGACTTTCGTCTGCGGGGTAATCAAGCCGGCAAATGCCGTTTCGCTGAGCATTGGATCATAAAAGGTCGTTTCCACCCCCAATTTCTTCAAAATGACATTGCAAAATTCTTGGCTTGGCTCGTATGCCGAACCGCTCATTAGAATATGATCGCCTTGTTCAACGAAAGCGAGAATCGCATTACTCACCGCCGCCGCCCCGCACGGATAGAGATAACAACCCGCACCGTTTTCCAATTCGCACATTGCATCTTGCAATGCAAAATGTGTGAGCGTGCCACGTCTGCCGTAAAACAGAGCTTGTTTAGCCCGGTTGCGGGTTGCATTTTTTTTCTCTGCTACACTCGAAAACACTAGCGAAGACGCGCGTTGAATGACGCTGTTTACTGCACCTTGAGTATAGCGTGGGTTGCGTCCGGCGTGGACAAGTTTAGTTTGAAGTGTGTGATGTTGTGTCATTCTATATTCCTTAACTTGCAAGGGGGGCGATAAAAGCGATATTTTGCAAACCTCGCTTTTTACCACTTTTTCTGTTTCGGTTTGACAAATTCAATCCCATGATCTTTATAATGAATATGTTCTAATTGCAATAAATAACGCTTATTCGGTAAACCGCCACCAAAGCCGGTCAGGCTTTGATTTTTGCCTAGCACACGGTGGCACGGGATCAAAATCGAAATCGGATTACGACCAACCGCCCCACCAACCGCTCGCATTGCATTCGGCTTACCAAGCCGGTGGGCAATTTCGCCGTAACTGGTTGTTTCCCCATAGGGAATTTGGCGAAGCTGCTGCCAAACCGCTTGCTGAAAAGGCGTGCCTTGCGGGGCAAGAAAATCCAATTCTGCGAAATCGACAACTTCAGCGGCGAAATACCGATCTAAAATCGCTGCGGTTTTTTCAAAAATAGCTTGGATCTGACCGCTTGCCTGTGTTGCCGTTTGAAAGCGATCCAGTGCGGTGGTCAGTTGTTCTTGCTCAAATTCAATGTAGGTTAAGCCGACATCTTGGGCAAGCAACAGCAATTTGCCCACAGGAGACGTGTAATATTGATAATAGGTTGGAGATTGCATTTTGACCCTCAAAAAGAAAAAGGCGTGTTTCAGTTTACACGCCTTTGCTTTTAAATAAAAGTCTTAGAATTTATAGGACAAGCCTGCGAAATAGACGATTGGGTCAAGTTTGATATCCACTTGATGTTGTCCGCCCAACGCATTGAAAGTCGCTTTAGTTTTAATACGGGTGTACCAAAGTGCCGTATTAAGCGAAACATTGTCGCTTAATTTAATATCAATACCCGCATTCACCACCGGCCCGAACGAGTGTTTTTTCACTTTTAAATCTGTAATTGCCGGATTTAACGATTTGGCACTAAAGAAACGGGTATAGTTTAAACCTGCACCAATATAAGGACGAGCGCCCGCATTTTTATCTAAGAAATAATATTGTGCATACAAGCTTGGCGGTAAATGTTTCACTTTTACCACATCGCCTAATGCTGTATTTAATGCCGGAATAGAGGCACGCACTTTATGCGAGAATGGCGTAGCACCTAGTAATTCGACACCGATATTATCGGTAAGCATATAAGTCGCCGTTAAGCCGACTTGCGCATTATCATTAACTTCTAAGTTAATTTTAGTTGGTGTTTTAGTTTCAGAACTGGAGTTTGCATTCACAAACACACCGCCCACACGGAAAATGGCGCTGCCAGCTTCGTGCGCCATTGCTGAACCTGCTAATAATACACTCCCTAAAAGAACGGCTAACGCTGATTTTTTCATTTGAAGATCCTTAGTTTAATTGACCAATAAAGTAAGCAACAAAATGTTACTAAACGGTAAATATTGTAAGGATAAAAACACGCATTGAGTTTGATAAATATCAATATTTGGACATTTTATTCACATCAATCGTATTTTTTGATTTTCTTTATTTTATGAAATTTGATCTAGCACAAAACCACCTTCATCTACCGACACAATAGCCAGCCATTAAAGACCAAACGCCCGATTTTCATCGAGCGTTTACAGGTATAGTTTAAAGTAATCCGGCTTTTTCTAATTGTGCCGTAATCAATGGCTGATATTGTTCGGATAAAACCGTCAGCGGCAAACGCAAGCTCGGCTCACTGATTAACCCCATTTTATACGCTGCCCATTTCACCGGCATTGGATTACCTTCGACAAACAGATTTGTATGTAACCCCATTAAGCGTTGGTTAATCTTTTCCGCTTCCTCAAATTGCCCTGCTAACGCTAATTCGCACATTTTTGCCATATCCACAGCCGCAAGATTATTGGTAACGGAAATCACCCCTTGACCGCCAAGTTTCATTGATTCCAAACCAGTGGAATCATCACCGCTCAAGAAAATAAAGTCCTCGCCCGCATATTGCTTAATCAACGGTAGGCGGCTTAAATCCCCCGTTGCCTCTTTAATCGCAACAATGTTTGGAATGTCCGCCAAGCGTCCGACCGTTTCCGGTTTCAAGTCGCTACCGGTACGGCTAGGTACGTTATACAGAATTTGCGGTAAGTCGGTACATTCTGCAATCGCCTTATAATGCTGGTACATTCCTTCTTGAGTCGGCTTATTGTAGTAGGGCACAACACTTAAACAGCCCGCTACGCCGCTATCGGAGAGTAGTTTAGTCATTACAATGGCTTCACTGGTCGCATTCGAGCCGGTACCGGCAATAATCGGGATACACCCTGCGGCAAATTCCACGGTCTTTCGGATCACTTTAACATTTTCATCAATACTTAATGTGGTGGACTCGCCTGTCGTGCCTACTGACACAATCGCGTGCGTGCCGGCACTGATATGAAATTCCACTAATTTTTGAATTTCATCAAAATTGATTTCGCCGTTTTTCATCGGCGTAATCAATGCCACAATACTGCCTGAAAAGAGGGGTTTTCTCATTATCATCTCCTGTATATCTCAATTTTTGGATAGCTTGCAAAAATCCCCATCAATATGCAAGGACTTTCGCACCCTTTTGCAAAGTTTTTGCCACAACCGACCGCTTACATCAGCCTTCAATACCTTTCTGATAGCCCATCAATAATAAGGTACGCCATTTATCCTGACCTTGCTCGTCTTTCCCCATATTTGCCAGATTAGGGAAACGTCCCCAACATTCAAAGCCGTGCTTTTTCATTAAACGGTAGCTGACTTGATTCAGCTCAAATACATAGGCTGTCAGCACATTGATGCCGTGTGCCAGCATTCTGTCCTGCATAAATTGTACTATTTTCGAGCCGTAGCCTTTGCCTTTTGCCCGCTCGTCTAAATAGAGGCTGATCTCCGAACTATGAGCAAAGCCCGCACGATCATAAAACGGCGAGAAACTGAACCAGCCGACCACATCATCATTTTCTACGACCACCCAAAGCGGATATTTTTCGCTATTGAGGTGAAAATCAAACCATTCTCGGCGGCTCTCTCGGGTGGCAAATGTCAAATCGCCGGTGGTCTGATGTGTTGGAATTGCTTGGTTATAAATCGCCAAAATCGCATCGAAATCCGCTTCGATCGCTTTTCGAATTACCATCGCTTACCCTAACTTCAATAAATCCTTTAACGTTTGTGCAATGCTTTCTTCATTATTAGACCCTATCGTCATTTTTGCACTCTGTTGCACCTCGTCCTCTGAACCGCCCATTGCAATGCCCATTCCGACCAACTCTAACATACTCATATCATTAAAGTTATCGCCGAAAGCAATCACATTTTGAGGGTCAATCCCTTCTAATTTTAACAGCTCTGCCAAACATTGCCCTTTACTATTTCCTTGAGCGGTAATATCGACCCGATCAACCCAAGACCATTCCGCACTAAACTGTTCAGGCGGTAAGTTATCGACAAATTTTTGCATTTTTTCTAGATCGGGATCGCTAATCAGCACTTTCCAAATGGTTGTTCCCTCATCAATAAATTGCTGGTAATTTTCAACTTGGCGGACATCGGGACGTACCGCTTCATCGCAGCGATTAACCCAATTTAGGAACTTGGTGAAATGTGCATTCAGCACTTCGTAAGTCATTGCATCACGGATATATACGGAGACGTGAATGCCTTGTGCCTTTGCAGAATCAATTAAATGCTGTGCTTGCATCTGGGTGAGAGGACGGGAAAAAAGCACTTTATCCTGTTTAAAATCATAAAGATAGGTACCGTTACAGCAAATCACCGGCGTATCTAAGCCAAGTTCGGCATAGTAAGGACGGACTGCCGTATGATGACGCCCCGTTACAATAAATACTTTTAATCCCTGCTGGCGGGCTGCTCGGATCGCTTGTTTGCTGGCCTCAAGGATTGTACCTTGACCTGATAAGAGCGTGCCGTCTAAATCGAATGCGATAGCTTGGTAGGACATTTTATACTCCATCACGAAAAAAGAAAGGGCGAGTTAATCGCCCTTTCTATTCTACTACGCAAAACAGATTAAATCAGTAAATTATTTACCTGTATTGTACGCAGGTGTTTGGTAAAGCGGAGCCGGGCCGTTAGGACCTGCAACATTACCGCCTTCGCTTTGTTTCAATACGCCGCCGTTAGCAAAAATTTCAACACGACGGTTAGGACGTAAGCAATCACGCAACGCTTGACCGGATTCACCATCACACGCTTTGACTTGGTTCGCTTTACTGTAACCGACCGCTTCCATTTGTGCTGTAACGCCTTGTTGTGCTAAACGGGCTTTCACCATATTGGCACGACGTTGTGATAAATCTAAGTTATAGTTTACCGAACCTAAACGGTCTGTGTAACCGGCAATTTTCACTTGTTGCGCACCAGACGCTTTTAATTGCACCGCAACGCTATCCACCACTTCTTTACCTTTCGCTGTTAATACGTCTTTATCGAAATCGAATAAGAAGTTACCACTTAAGTTAAATGATGAATTACCGTTACAGCCGTTCGGATACCAGAAGAAGCTCTGCGCATTCATATTTTTATCAAATAAAATTTTGAATTGACACATTTTATGTACGTCATTTTCACGGTAGTTGAATGCATAGTCCCATTCACGCACAGCATATAAGCCTTCTTTAAAATGTGGACGACCAATTAGGTTATATAATTGATCTTTATTCATACCACGTTCGATCTGACGAACGTTTTCCCAATTTGGCCAAGAACCGAATTGTGAACCTTCGTGGTTAAATTCAGATTCGGAAATTTTTGGGAATACCGGATTTTCTGTTGTACCTTCATCAGATACCTTGCTTAAGTTACCACAAGCTGCTACAGCAAGCGCAACACTCGATAAAAGTAAACCACGAAAAACAGTTGTTTTATTCATCTTTAATGTCCTTCAATTGAGTTTTTAGACTAAAAACCGATTAAAAATAGATGGCAATATAGCCAACACGGCATATATATTTCTTCTATTATACAATAAAAAATTTTTACATTCTAATAATAAATGCAATTACCCTGCTAAATATTCGATTAACAGTTGGATAGTTCGATTTCCCCTAAAGTTATTAATATCCAAACGGTAAACTAATTTTGCCTGTTTAATCGATAAATCGGGAAATAAACGTAGATCCACATTAAACCAAAGAGCATCAAGCAGTATTCCCTGCGGATGCTCCACCAATAACTTTAGGTGCTTACCGGACAAGAGCTTTTGTTGCAAAATCTTAAACTCATCTTCAAAGGTCGGTTCTGCAAAATTTTGCCCCCAAGGCCCCGCTTGTCGCAGAAGTTCGGCAGTCTCTAAGTTCAGTTCTTCGCCGCTTAATTCACCGTCGGTGTAAATAACGCCCTGTAATTGCTCCGGCCCGACCTGTTCGTTAATCGCTTCGTCAAATAACTGTTGGAAGCGTTGAAAATTATCTTGATGAATTGTCAGCCCCGCCGCCATTGCGTGTCCGCCAAATTTCACGATCAAATCGGGATACGTTGTATCCAACCTTTCCAGCACATCTCGCATATGTAAACCGGCTATCGAACGGGCAGATCCTTTCAGCAATTCGCTCTCCTCGCTCTCTTGGGCAAAGGCAATCACTGGACGATGAAACTGATCTTTAATCCGAGAAGCTAAAATCCCGATGACTCCCTGATGCCAGTCGGGTTGATATAACACGATACCGTGCGCCTGTGAGTGTTGGTTTAAGCTCGGTAATTTGGCACAAATGGCGAGTGCCTCGGCTTTCATTTCCTGCTCAAAGGCTTTTCGAGTGCAGTTTAAATCATCTAGCTCTAAAGCTAATTGACGGGCAACGGCGAGATTATCACAAATCAATAGCTCGACCCCTAACGCCATATTTTCCAAACGCCCTGCCGCATTGAGCCGAGGAGCAATCGCAAAGCCAAGATCACTGGCAAGCAGATTGGCAAGTTCCCGTTTGGATACCTCAACCAGCGCTTGAATCCCTACCCGGCAAGCACCCGCACGGATACGGCTTATCCCCTGATGCACTAAAATGCGGTTGTTATGATCAAGTGCAACCACGTCCGCCACCGTACCAAGCGCTACCAAATCCAATAATTCGGCGATATTCGGTTCTTTGCCCTTAAACAGCCCTTGCTCACGAAAGGCTGCCCGCAATGCCATCATCACATAAAATATGACTCCCACACCGGCAAGGGATTTGGACGGAAAACCGCACTGAATCAGGTTCGGATTAACAATCGCATCGGCATTCGGCAGCTCGTCCGAGGGTAAATGATGGTCGGTAACTAACACTTTAACCCCTTCGGCCTTTAAACGAGCAATCCCCTCAAAAGAAGATGTCCCATTATCCACGGTTAATACCAGATCCGCCCCTTTTGCCAAGACAGTTTCCGCCACGCTCAAGCTTAAACCGTAACCCTGTGAAAAGCGATCGGGGATCAAATAATCGACATTCTGAAACCCAAACTGACGTAATGCCAATATTGCCAACGCGGTACTGGTTGCCCCGTCCGCATCAAAATCCCCGACAATCACAATCCGATCTTGACGATGGTAACTCTCAACAAGCAAATTGGTCGCCGTATCAATATGGGCTAACTGTTTCGGGTGATGCAAACCGCTCAGCGAAAGCTCGAGCTGTGCGGGGGACGAAATACCTCGTCCTTGATAAATGCGGTTCAACAACGGATTTTCCGACAATCTGGCGGACGAAACTAAAGGGCGGCGTTTGATTACTTTATTCACGACATTATGGATTATATGGTACAAATGAAAGGAACAAGCGGTCGAAAATTGTCAAATCTTTGCAACAACCGACCGCTTGCAAAAGCAAACTTAGTCGTTTAATGCGGCTAACAGTTGTTTCGGTTCAAGATAACCGGCGATAAGCTCACCGCTTTGGGTAACGATGTTCGGCGTGCCGGTTACCCCAAATTTAATCCCGAGTTCATAATGTTTTTTCACGATATTCGGCGTTTTCACCTCTTTCGGTAAATTGCCGTTTTCTGCTTCGTTTAAGGCAAATACTGTGTCTTTCGCCGTCCAAATCGCTTCCATTTGCTTCGCTGTTTGGGTATTCATTCCGCCACGCGGGAAAGCCAAATAGCGAATCGTAATACCGAGATCATTATATTCTTTCAATTTTGTGTGCAATAAATGGCAATAATGGCAGGTAATATCCATAAACACGGTAACAACGTGCTTTTCATTTTTAGCCGGATAGACAATCATCTCATTGCTTAAAGCATTTAGCTCCGCCAGTAACGCACGGTTGGTAATATCCACCGCTTTACCATTTTTCAATTCATAAACTTGCCCTTGAATCACATAGCGACCATCTTGGCTAATTTGCACCACGCCTTGATCCGAAACGGCAGTTTTAAAACCGGGTAGAACGGAATCGCTCATTTTAACGTTGGTTGCGCCCATTCCCTCTAATGTTTTCTGTAATCGTGTATCGTCCGCCAGTGCCGATAAACTTAATAGAGAAAGAGCGGTAAAAGTTGCTAACTGTTTTTTCATAAAAACCTCTTGGTTAAAGTTTGAGTTTTGCTTCAATATTTTTGGCTTTGGCTAAGAATGCTTTACGTTCATTACCCTGCATTCCTGAACCGGTTCCCGGCAATTTAACCGACATTGGATTGACGGGATTACCGTTAATGTGAAATTCATAGTGGAGGTGAGCACCGGTTGAACGCCCCGTATTGCCCGATAGAGCGATGCGATCGCCTTTTTTCACGCTCTGCCCAATACGCACAAGGGATTTGCTCAAGTGCATATAGACCGTTGTATATTGCCCGCCGTGGCGAATTTTAATATAACGCCCCGCCCCGTTTGCTTGGTAGGCAACGTGTTCAACCACACCGTCTGCCGGCGCAATCACCAGCGTGCCTGTCGGCACGGCAAAATCCACCCCTTTATGCGGTGCAACACGGCGGGTAACCGGGTGCAGACGGCGAGGGTTAAAGGAGGAAGAGACTCTCGGTGTAAATTGCAGTGGGTAACGGGCAAAGCCTTTGCCTAAGGTTTCACCGTGGCGGCTATAATAGCGACCGTTATCCGCTTGAATCGCATAATAACTTTTATTGCCGCTGATGATGTGAATTGCTTCCACATTGCCTAGCCCTGTAACCTTACCGTTGATGTACTCTCGTTTGACCAAAATGGCAAATTTATCCCCTTTTTTCAATTTATTCGTGGCAATTTGCCACTGTAAACCGCTGGCAAGTTGGCTAATTTGCCGTTGGGAGAGACCGACCGCTTTCAAGCTGGCATTAAAATTACCGTTGAGTGTTCCTCTCACCACGTCTTGTTTCCAAACACCCCGCTTTTCAATAGTTCTGACCGCAAATTGATTTTTGGCTTTGCGTTCCAGAATTTTTTCTTCTTTTTCCGAGACCAACCAGTTAAGGTACTCTAACTCGCCCTGATTATCCAAAATCCAGTAGAATTGTTGCCCTGCCTGTAAATTGGTTAATTGCGGTAAACGGCGTTCTAAGGCTTTTGCCGTTGCAGCCCCCAGCCCCGATTGCTCAAGTACGTCTTTGAGCTTATCACCCCGAGTAACCGTGTAGCTGAATTGTTTTTTGATACGCATCGCCTGATCCGCCACATTCAAAAAATCATCTAATGCATTTTCTGCTTCCGCCGATAATTTTTCCGTTACTTCAGGTTCAATCGCATCTTCAATAATTTCATCACCTTGCGGCGTCTCTGCAATCCCAACTTCGTCATCTTGTTCGGTTAAATCATCTTCATAAGAGGTTGCATTGGCATCTTCTTGTACCAAAGAATGTTCGTCTTCGTTATCCGCCTCATTGATCTCAATATCAATATAAGTCGGTTCACCGTGATCAATTGCCGCTAACCCGTTATCTTTCTCCGGTTGGACAGGTTCGGTATTCGCTTGAAGATCTTTAGACGCTTCGCTATCCTCCGCTACGCTTTTTTCGCTGGTCTGTTCCTGCTTTACAACCAGCGCAATCGTGTTTTGGGGATCACTATCAGGTGTCTGATTTTTAATGGTCAGCACAATGCCGATAAAAATCGAGAATAACGCCATTAAAAAAATCAGCCCCTTGAGGAGATTTTTCTTTTTCCGGCGATCTCTGGCAAAAATAACGTGTCGCAAAATATTATCCTAATCTCTCTTTTTTTCATTCAATTCTTGTGGCGTGGTTGGATAGACACATAAACCGTTAAAAAATTCCGACTGTCTTTCTTGTCAAACCCGCCAAAATCCGCTAATTTTAGCACGATTAACCCTAAAAATTTTACTAGAATGCAGATTAAGCAAATCAAACCTCTTTCTTCGCACACCAATGCGACCCCGCTCGTCCGTTTAGACAATATCAACGTGATATTCGGTGAACAATCGGTGTTGCAAAATATTGATTTGAAGATTTACCCTAACAGCATTACCACCATCGTTGGGCCAAACGGTGGAGGCAAATCGACCTTACTCAAAGTGCTACTGAAACTGCTCCCGCCGACTAGCGGCAAAGTCATTCACCAGTCGGGATTACACATTGGCTATGTGCCGCAAAAATTACAATTAGAGCAGGCTATCCCAATCACAGTGGCAAAATTTCTGTCGCTGAAACCGAATGTTAAGCCTGCTCACATTGATGAAGCCCTAGCATTATTTTCTATTACACATCTGAAAGCAAACAGTATGCAAAAGCTCTCCGGCGGCGAGCTCCAACGAGTGTTACTCGCCCGTGCCATTTTAGCAAAACCGCAACTGCTTGTTTTAGATGAACCAATGCAGGGTGTGGATATTACAGGGCAAACGGAACTCTATCAACTCCTAAATAAAACACGCCACTGGCTAAATTGCGCCATTCTAATGGTTTCCCACGACTTAAATATCGTAATGGCAAATACGGACGAAGTCTTGTGCGTCAATCGGCATATCTGCTGCGCCGGCACGCCGGAAACGATCTCGGCAGATCCGCATTTTATCCGTTTATTTGGCGACCAATTTGCTAAAAATGTAGCGTTTTATACGCATAACCATAATCACCACCACGACTTGCACGGTAATGTCTGCTGTGGTAACTGTCAACATTAGTTTTTAGGCTTATTATGTTTGAAATTCTGCTTCCCGCTTGGCTGGCGGGCATATTATTAACTTTGATTACCGCACCGCTGGGGGCATTTGTCGTTTGGCGTAAAATGGCGTATTTTGGTGATACCCTATCTCATTCCGCACTACTGGGGGTGGCACTCGGACTTTTCCTACATCTTGATCCTTACCTTGCAGTCATCGCAATGACGCTTATCCTCGCCATTGCGCTCGTTTGGTTGGAACAACGCGCCAATCAATCCCTTGATACGTTACTCGGCATTATCGCCCATAGCAGCCTGTCCCTTGGGGTTATCACCATTAGTTTACTGGATAACGTGCGAGTCGATTTAATGTCCTATTTATTCGGCGATTTACTGGCGATCAATTTTCACGATGTCGTCTTTATCGCCATTGGCGTAGTGATTATTGCCGGCCTCTTGGCAATATTTTGGCAAAAACTGCTCTGCATTACCGTTAGCCCCGAACTGGCACACATTGAGGGACTGAAGGTTGCACGCCTACGTTTGCTGCTAATGTTGCTCACCGCTTTAACCATTGCGCTCAGTATGAAATTTGTCGGCGCATTGATCATCACTTCGCTGTTAGTTATCCCGTCCGCCGCTGCCAGACGTTTTGCTAAAACGCCGGAGCAAATGGTACTTTACGCCGTTCTGTTTAGCTGTTTATCTATTAGCGGCGGGCTGATATTATCCGCTTTCCAAGACACGCCGGCAGGCCCTTCCGTAGTGGTTTGTGCCGCCTTACTGTTTTTCCTGTCATTATGCAAAAAAGAATATAATTAAGATCAATAAAATCTAAATTAGGCTCTTGAATTTTTTGCAAATTTTCGCTTAAATCACACCGCTTGCTGTTTAGGTAAGCGGTGTGATTTTCTCTACAACTACAATAAGAAGTCTATTATGTGTCAATTATTAGGAATGAATTGTAATACGCCGACGGATATTACCTTTTCCTTTGAAGGATTTCGGCGGCGGGCCGGCTTAACCGACCACCATACCGATGGATTCGGTATTGCGTTTTTTGAGGGTAAGGGTGTACGCATTTTTCGGGATAACCGCCCCGGTGCGTCTTCTCCGATGGCAGATCTCGTCAATCAATACCGTATCAAGTCCTACAATGTGATCGCCCATATCCGCAAGGCAACAAAAGGCGATGTTAATCTGGAAAATACACACCCTTTTATCCGTGAAATCTGGGGGGAGAATTGGGTATTTGCCCATAATGGCACTGTTGAAGTCAGCGTCTGCCCGAATAATCATTACCAGCCTATCGGCACAACGGACTCCGAAGCGGCTTTCTGTTGTATGGTCGCGAAGCTGAAAGAGCGTTTCCCTCAAAAGCCGTCCGAACAGGCACTATTTGATGCAGTGATGGAAATCACCAACGAAATCGCAGCGCACGGGGTATTTAATTTTATTTTGTCTAACGGACATTGGATGATCGCCCGTTGCTCAACCAATTTGCATTATGTCTGTCGCAAAGCCCCTTTTGGCAAAGCCTTGCGTGATGACGATGTGCTGATCGATTTCAGCCAATACACGACGGAATCGGACAAAGTTACAATCATTACCACCCAACCGCTCACCAAAAACGAAAATTGGGTCAAAATGAAAAACGGCGGCTTCGTCTTTTTTAAAGATGGCGATACCTTATTTGAAGTGGAAGGTACACTGCCGGAATGTCAACCCCACGTTTAACCGCTCAAAACCAAGGACGCGTAATGCGTCCTTGGTAAGCGGTCAGTTATAGGTTGATTTTTACAAATCTTATTTGCCTTTTTTCGATGCGTGTTCTGCCATTTTACGGCGAATTTCACGTCTCTCTTTGGATAAATCCGCATTGCGAATCATATAATCGTCCACACGGTTTTCGTAGTCATCACGCATATTGGCAATAATCGCACGAATTTCATCTACCGTCATAGCATCTGTAATATATTGATTGAGGTTATCCAGCAATAAAATCCGTTTTTGGTTATCCCGAATTTTTCGATCATTATCCGCTGTTTCTCTCAACAATTTGTTTTTTAAGCGATAAAGATGCACATAATCCAACATATCTTTGAATGATTGTTTTTTAGCCGTATCCATATTCTATCCTCAAATTGGTTATCGTAACTTGCTCAATGCTAGACGTTTTCGCCCCTAACGTCAAAAGGTTTATGCACAAATTTTCAGACAAATTGCGACAAATCAAGTCTAGGCAACCCTTGCACTAAAATAACACTGTTATTCGTGGAATAAGGTATGGTAAAATTAACCAATTCAGCCGATGTAATTTCAATCAGGGAGATCTCAATGACGAGCGCAAATAAACGTTCCGTACCAACACTTTTTGCTTCTAAAAACGATATTTATAGCCATCAAGTCCGCATTGTATTAGCCGAAAAGGGGGTTGCGTATGAAATTGAAAATATTTTACCCGATGTAATTTCCGAAGATTTAATGGAAGTGAATCCACGTGGCACTATTCCAACGCTTGTAGATCGCGATTTAATTCTCACTAATGCACGCATTATTATGGAATATTTGGACGAGCGATTCCCTCACCCACCGCTAATGCCTGTTTATCCGGTTTTGAGAGCCCAGTGTCGCCTAAATATGCACCGCATTCAAAATGATTGGTTCACTTTAATTGATCTTATTGACCGAGATCCGACCACTGCTGAAGCCAAAAAAGCCCTTAACCAACTGCGAGAAGAAATTTTATCTCTTGGCCCTGTTTTTGCCGATAAAGACTACTTCCTAAGTGATGATTTCAGCTTGGTCGATTGTTACGTTGCTCCGTTACTTTGGAAGTTGCACAATTTAGGCGTTGAATTTACCGGTGCAGGCAGCAAAGCGGTTAAAACCTATATGAATCGTGTATTCAATCGGGATAGCTTCAAACAATCTGTCGGCGGCAGCGCTCCGACACACTTAATGGACGACAAAGACTAATGAAACCTTTACGCCCCTATCTTTATCACGCTTATTACCAATGGATTATTGATAACGATAATACCCCTTACTTGCTTGTCAATGCGGACTACCCTGATGTTGACGTACCGCAAGAGTATATTCGAGATGGAAAGATCATTCTAAATATCTCTCCTCGCTCTATCGGGCAATATGTGGTAAATGACGACTATATTAGCTTTGAAGCCCGCTTTAACGGAATGCTCCGCCAAATTTATATTCCGTTTGGGGCAGCCGAAGCGATCTACGCCCAGGAAAGTGGCGACGGGGTAATGTTCCAAGACGAATCTTACTACCAAGAGGCAGCTTCCCGTTCAGTTGCCACCTCAATAAAAGAGCCGAAAAAACGCAGTGGTCGTCTTAAATTAGTTAAATAGCCCGTTAGCCTATCACACCTGATAGGCTTTTTTATGTTTAAGAAATGTCTAAAATTTCCAAAAAGAAATTTTTTTCAAAAAATATAAAAATTTTTTCACTCCATTTGAACTTTATGCGTAAACGCCAGTCTGATAAGACGCTAGATGCTTAATTTAAAGTAGCAAGTTTTTTTCATTTCCTTTTAGGTAAGACCTCCGCCCACTCTCGCTTTTTGATTGTGGGCTTTTTTTTAGCTTGAACAAACCGAACAGCTTACTGCAAATAAACGTAAAATATAGCCAAACCTAGCCAACCTAGCACTGAGGTAATCACCGCAAAATGAAACTGCCAGTGCTTCGTCTTATGCCTAATATATTTCATTCCAAGATAGATCCCGATAAATCCGCCACAGGCACAAATAAACAATAAATTTGATTCTGGAATACGCCAATGCTTGTTCAGAAATTTCTGCTTATCAGCATACATTAAATAAAGACCAAGCAGGTTTATCCCTAACAAATAGCCACACACAAAAATTAACATTCATTTTCCCTAAAAAAAGAAACCCCGAGTAAATCGGGGTTTACAAAAAATCAGTCTAAACAGACCGCTTGCAGTCGCAAATCACTATGGATAAACCGGCAAACGTTGGCAAATTGCTAATACTTTGGCTTTTGTCGCTTCAATTACAACAGCTTCGTTATCCTTGCCGATACTGTCTAATACATCGCACATCCAGCCTGCCAATTCAACAACATCAGCTTCTTTAAAGCCACGGCGAGTTACTGCCGGTGTACCGACACGAATGCCCGATGTGACAAACGGTTTTTGCGGATCATTTGGCACTGCATTTTTATTAACCGTAATGTTCGCACGCCCTAAAGCCGCATCCGCCGCTTTACCCGTTAAACCTTTTGAGACCAGATTAACCAAGAATAAATGGTTTTCCGTGCCGTTTGACACAACATCAAAACCACGTTGTTTAAAGACTTCAACCATTGCCTTAGCATTTTTTACGACTTGCGCTTGGTAGGTTTTATATTCCGGCTCTAACGCCTCTTTAAAGCAAACCGCTTTCGCCGCCATCACGTGTACCAAAGGCCCGCCCTGTCCTGCCGGGAAAACGGCACTTTGTAATTTCTTATACAGTTCTTCATCTTTCGCTGCGGATAAAATCAAACCGCCACGGGGACCTGCCAACGTTTTATGCGTTGTAGTGGTTACAACGTGTGCGTAGGAAATCGGGCTTGGATACACGCCCGCCGCAATTAAACCGGCAACGTGTGCCATATCGACAAACAAATACGCCCCGACTTCATCGGCAATTTCACGCATTTTTGCCCAATCTACCACTTGCGAATAGGCTGAAAAACCGCCCACAATCATTTTTGGCTTCACTTCTTGGGCTTGTTTACGCAAGGCATCATAATCAATCAAACCCTCGTCGGTAATACCGTATTGCGCCGCTTTATAAATTTTGCCGGAGAAGCTCACGGATGCACCGTGAGTTAAATGACCACCGTGAGCAAGACTCATTCCTAAAATAGTATCGCCCGGCTCTAATAACGCCATATAGACGGCTGCATTTGCCTGTGATCCCGAATGAGGCTGCACATTAGCGTAGTCCGCACCGAATAATTCTTTTGCACGATCAATAGCAAGCTGCTCAACAATATCGGCATATTCACAACCACCGTAATAACGCTTGCCCGGATAGCCTTCCGCATATTTGTTCGTAAATTGAGATCCCTGTGCTTCCATTACACGCGGGCTGGCATAGTTTTCTGAAGCGATAAGCTCAATATGCTCTTCCTGACGGCGGTTTTCGTCCTGAATAGCTTGCCATAATACGGGATCGTAATCTGCGATATTCATATCACGTCTTAACATTGCGGATTCTCCTATAAGTAATCGTTTGCGTAATAAAAAACTCTGCCATTTTACGCAGTTTTTTACAAGTCCGGTAGTGTTTTTTGCAAAAATTTAAACTACACTGCATGAATTTGTTTACTAATATTCAATTATTACTTTACGTAAAAATCTATCCTATTATATCGACAATGTCCGAAGTCTTTAAAATGTGAAGTAAATCATAAAAAAATAATAAGATGCCCCAATAACATTCCTAAGCCCTATTTTCCATCAAAAACGCCCTCAGCTTACAGGGTCAAGTAGTAACAAATAATCTTATAGATTTTTCGATAAAATAGTGTAACCAAACTAGGGGTTATCTTCATTTTTATAAATTAGTTAGTAATTTTATTGGCAATGTATTTGGCGAATAGAAAATCATACACTAATGTAGTCGCAAGGCCCATTACCCACCACACTATCCAACTACTCATATTCTGTAATATCGCAATATAGAGCGGATTGCCAATGGCATAATCCATTAACGGCTGGCGAATTAACCGCCCCATTATGGCTAATTCAATCACTGCCATTATTGTGCCTCTTACTAGCACACTTCGCCCCGATAAAGTCTGCTTTAATAACAGATATAAGAATGTCATTCCTATGCCGGTTTCAATACTGGTCAAAGCGGCTAAATATTTCACCTCCCAAGACGGTACGGTTTGAATATCGCTTAGCTGACTTTGAAGATAGGGATCGAGCCACTCCACTATCGCAACGTGCAATATAAACCCACACATAGAGACAAAGATTGCGGTTAATATGAAAATGATGGCTTTCATTCTCTCCCCCATATTACACAAGCGGTCGGTTTTAATCGCTATTTTGCAAAAAACCACGACAAATCGACCGCTTGTACAAGGCTATTTTAACGGTGTCGCTGTGCGTTTGAGGACGGCAAGCAACTCACGGATATTTTGCACGCCCTGTGTCGCCAGCCATTGTTGTGCGGCACTCACACCTTGCGTTTTGTAACAGGTTGCGCCGTCTGCCCAAGTCGCCCTCCCGCATAATACACCGTTAAACCGGCTGCCGGCGGCGTGGGCAAATTCTAGTGTTTGTTGGAACAATTCTGCCGATACGCCGGCGCTCAAGAAAATGAAAGGGAGCGCGGTGGCTTCACTTTGTGCTTTAAAATAGGCTTGAGCTTCGCTTTGGTTGTATAATACATCATCGCTAAACCCTTCGACATATTGCATTACCACCGGTACTTCTACTTTCAATACATCAACGCCAAAACGTTTATCGGCAAAAAATTTCATAGCCTCAATCACTTTGCGGGGCTTACTTTGAGCAAGTTCACGTTTATCTTCCACCTCACCGTCATAGGTCAGAATTTCAAGGAAAAGTGGTAGCTGCTCGGCATTGCACTCACTGGCAACCCGTTCTACAAAAGCGGCTTTGCGATCATTCACGGCTTTCGGTGCATCAATATCAAAATAAATCAATAACTTAACCGCCTCAGCTCCCTGCTCTTTCAGTCGGTAAACGGACACATCGTCAATCAAATCCGGATAACGCCCCGCCACGCTTTTATCATAACCGGTTTTTTCGTACGCCATAATTAAGCCGCACTGCTGCGCACGTTGTGTTGCCGCCTGCCAACCAAATTCCGGATCAAGCAAAATGGACGAGGCATAGGGGGTTAATGAGTGTGAGATGAGGCTTTTAAATTCGCTGATCTGGGCAGCGGAAATCGTCTCGCCCATCATTCGTTTTAACGCCCCTCGCTGATCAATCGCTAATGCCGCAATAATACCTTCAGGGGTACAGAGCCGTTTGAGATAATCTTGTTTAGTCATTTTATGCCTCCTATTCATCTTCGTCCGTTTGAATTTTTTTGAGTTGTGCCGCCACATCGTAAATTTGCGAGCGTGCATTTTCGAGTAGATCCGCAGTGCCTTCGCTTACCACACTGATCACCATTGGCAAATTCATTCCGCTAAATAATGAGATACGATCGAGATAACGCATTGCCACATTGCAAGGCGTACCGCCGATAATGTCGCACAGTACCACCGTTTCACCGTCTGTTCGTGCAAGTGCCTGCTCAAATTTTTGCCGGAAATCCTCCGTGCCTTCGTGGGGATAAAGGCACACTGTTTGCACCTTGTCGATTTTGCCTAAAATCATTTCGGCAGTATCAAGCAGCCCCTCGGCAAACTCACCGTGGCTGATAAGTATTAAATTCATAGTCGCTCCTTTAGTTTAAGATCTTTTCTGTGGTTAAGGGTTGGTAAATCGGGCGATCGCTAAAGCGTAAATAGCTAGGGCGAACGCCTTCGGTTTCAAACACAATAATTTGGTTACGCCCCGATTTGAGCAGCGGCGCAGGCAGATACAAATAGCAAGTCGGCCCAACCGACCAATAGCGCCCAAGGTTTTCGCCATTCACCACAATCACGCCTTTACCCAAATTTTGCGTATCAATAAAGGTATCCTGCGGTTCGCCGTCAATCTCTAACCAAAATTGGTAAAACGAAGGGGTATTCGGATCGGCTTTGCCGCTAAAATCCAGCCGATCAAGTCGTTCAAAATCAAGGGGATAATGCTGCCATTGGGTGTGAAAATGCAGATCGAGCATTACCCCGCCGGTAATGCCTTTTCGTTGCGTTGGGGCTTGCAGTTTGCCGCCGTAATTGACCCGACCCTGATTTTCAACCAACAAATCCAACTGAAAATGATCGTTTGGTGTCTTGAGCATCACTTCACTGCCGATTTCGTGTTGATACTGGGTGGCGACTTTTTGCTGCTGATTGAAAATCTGAATCCGATCACGCCCTTGGTAAATTCTAAGCCTAATCTCACCGCTTGCACTGCTAGGCGTTGCACGGTAAAGCAGATAGCCATAAGGCATACCGAGTTGTTCCATTGTTTGCGGATAGGGAAAATCCTGCCGATCGGCAACTTGATCTAAGCAGTTAAACAGCGACACTTCATTGGCTAACGGCACGTCGGGGTAGGCCGTCAGGCTAGGCAAAATCGGCGGTCGGATCGGGCTGGCATCAGGGTAGTTTGTGATAATCTGCTGTAATAAAAAATATTTTTCGCTCGGCTCGCCCCATTCCCGCATCGGTGCGTCATAGTCATAAGAGGTAACTTGCGGTAAATCGGTATCGCCCCGCACCGAGCAGCCGTTCATAAAACCAAAATTCGTGCCGCCTTGAAACATATAAAAATTGATACTCGCCCGTTTGAGCAGAGCCTCAACACAGGTTGCCAGCTCCTGCGGATCACGGCTAATCATCGGTTCGAGCCAACGGTTAAACCAACCGTCCCAAAATTCCATACACATTAGCGGAAACGATTTGCCGTGCCGTGCGGAATAACGCTGTAATTCCGCTAGATTTTCAGCGGAACGAGAGCCAAAATTGCCGGTCGGCAGAATGTTATCTTCAATCAACGTACCAGCGTCTAGAGCATCTTGCCACGCACCGTCCGACGTAAAGAGCGGCACATCAATCCCGTTTTGCCGCATTAACACGGCGATCGCCCGCAAATAGTCTTTATCATTACAGAACGAGCCGTATTCGTTTTCGATCTGCATCATCAAAATATGACCGCCACGGGTGATTTGGTAAGGGGCAACAAGCGGCAACAGACCGGCAAAATAGTGCGAGACTTGTTCAAGAAAGATCGGGCAGGATTGACGTAATCGGATATTCGGGATATTGAGCAACCACGCGGGCAAGCCGCCAAATTCCCATTCGGCACAAATGTAAGGGCTAGGGCGCAAAATCACATATAAGCCGAGATCTTGGGCGGTTTGTAAAAATTTGACCAGATCCGCCCGCTTGTCGAAATAAAATCGGTCAGGCTGCGGCTGGTGTAAATTCCACGGCACATAGGTTTCCACCGTGTTACACCCCATCGCTTTCAGGTTAAATAAGGTGCGATACCAATATTCCGGCACAATGCGAAAATAATGCACCGCCCCTGACATTATTTTGAACGGTTTGCCGTGCAGCAAAAAATCCGACTGTCCGATTTGAAACGGCATAAATCCCCCACTATCACTTAATATAGGTTAAAACCTGTTCCGGTTGCGTTATCCAATTTACCTGTACGGTGTCGATATTGGCTCGTTCACCGGCTATCACATCGGCAGGGCTATCGCCAAAATAAATGGCTTGAGTCGCATCGCAATCGCTTTTTTGCAATATATGCAAAAGCCCGTCCGGTGCGGGTTTAGAATGAGCGATATCATCATCGCATACGGTAAAATCAAAATAAGAATGTAGCTCAAATGCCGCTAAAGAATAGTTAAGGCTTTCTCTGCCTTTGCCAGTAAAAATCGCTAAGGTTTTGCCCTGTTGCTTGAGGCGTGCCAATAACTGTCTGATATGTATCGGGCAGTGCGCATAAAGGGCGTGATTGGCTTGATAAAGTTGATAGAAAAATCGAATTGCCTGCTGCTTCGTCTGCTGATCACCTTTCACTTGTTGGTGAATAATGCTCTGCTCCGAACCGCCAAAAAGTGTTTCAATCTGTGCATTGGATAGCAATTCATTATTAAACTTCAGAAATGTTTCTCGAAAGCACATAAACGCAAGGGGCAGCGTGTCTGCTAAAGTGCCGTCAAAATCAAAAATATAAAGTGTTTTCATCAACATACTCCCACTATGCAAGCGGTCGGTTTTGCAAGAAAACAAACAAATCCGACCGCTTGAGATAATTAGCCTTTCGCCAATAAGCCTGCCCACGAGAGCAAGATACACAAGGCGATGATGATCATTATGGCTTTATTGGAGTTCATTTTCGGTCTGCCAATCAGCCAATAAATGAAAGCCACCACCAACGCAGGCACTAATCTCGGCAAAATCAAGTCAAGATTTGCCTGTGCCGAGACCACTTTTTCGCCGATGGTCGCTGTAAACGGTACGGTAACATTCACCATCATTGCGCACATTACCCCGACCACAAACACGCCCAGCACCGTTGCCGCATTGGTGAGCGCATTGAGTTTATGCCCTAAGTGCGTAACCAAATTTACCCCTTCACGATAGGCTATTTTGAGTTGCACCCAACGAAATATCATTGTAGCAATTGCAACCATCACCCATAGCCCTACTCCAAGCGGATTGCCGTTCATTGCCATTGTGGCGGCGATTGCTCCCATAATGGCAGGCACAAGCGAGCCGAAGATCGCATCACCAATAGCTGCAAACGGCCCCATCAGCCCTGATTTGATCCCCGCCACCGCTTCAATGGATTTTTCCCCTTGCTTTTCTTCAAGAGCGAGGTCAATCCCTTTGACAATGGTGTTGAAAAACGGGCTAGTATTGAAAAACTGGCTGTGCATTACCATCATTTTTTGCAATTCCGGGCTATTGTCGCCGTACATTTTGCGTAGCTGCGGTAAAATAATCCAAAGATAGCCTGAGCCTTGCATACGTTCGTAGTTCCAGCCGAGTTGGTTGAAAAATAAGTTACGGATATTGATTTGGCGGAAGTCGGCTTCGGTTAATTGGTAATTTTTCGGGTTGCCGACACGTTGATTAGAGTTCGTCATCTTCAATTTCTCCTTTCGCAGACTGGGTTGTTGAGGTTGCAGGGGCATTGCCGCCTTCGACACTGCGTTGATAAACCATATAGGCAAAAGCCACGCCAATCGCCGCCATTGCCAACATCGGCACGCCGTTATAGGCACGACCGAGGGAGTTTGGTAACAATCCGTCTAACGCATTACCGATTGCCGCAACATTACCGAAGAGCGTGATGAAAATCGCCGTGAGCGAGAAACTCAAGATCAAATAGGCGATATGGCGTTTGGTCGGTAAATAACGTAATAAGATCGCAAAACCGAGTGCCGGTAGCACGCCGCCTGCCAAGGTTAAACCGTCTGCAATCACTTTTAGGAAGCCCGTTTGCATCGCATCGGCAAGGCTTTGTACGAAAGGCCCGCCAAACACAAGGGCAAGGAAAATCGGCAAGGCACGGGAAAGCCCCCACGCCACCGCTCCCAATAAATAGTTCACTGTGATCGCCCGATAAGCGTGATTTTGGATATTTTGGTCAATGCGGTGTGCGAAAAAGACGTTCGACATTCTGGCTAAAATATCCGTATAAACCATTAGTGCCGCAATCGGCACAGCAAGCGAGGTTAAAGCGAGTTGCGGATCCATTCCGACCGCCACCGAAAATGCCGTGGCAATGACCGTACCGGAGTTGGCATCAATACGGGATGCACCGCCAAACGTGCCGACACCGAGTACGGTTAATTGCATTGAACCGCCGATCAACAAGCCGGTGGTCAGATCGCCCATAATCAATCCGGTGATAAAGCCGGCAAATACGGGCGAACCGGCACTGGATACAATGGTTATTTCATCTAAGATCTGATAGAACGCATAAAGCGTGATCAACAGAATTTGCCACCATTCAATCATCTTATGTTCTCCTCTATAACAGTGTGGTTAGGTCAATTTTTTCTTCATTCGGCACAAGTTGAGCGGTCAGGCGTACCCCTTTTGCCGCAATTTGTTTGAAGACGGTAATATCCTCGTCCGTTGCGTGTACGGTTTTGCGCAGCTGGCGGGTTTGCTCGGTTTTCGGCATATTGCCCGCATTTACTTCGGGCAGATCCACGCCGAGTGTCAGCAGTTGCCAAATCGTTTGCGGGTTACGGGTAACCAGCAGTACCCGCTGGGAGTCATACCGCCCCTCGTTGATATTAGTGGCGGCTTTTTCGGGCGTCAGCACGCTCAATTTCACGCCGGCAGGGCAGGCTAAACGCAGTCCCGCCTTATCAATATCATTATTGGCGGCGATCTCGTCCACCACCATAATGCGGGTGATGTCGAGATAGGATGTCCACAGATTTGCCACTTGCCCGTGGATTAAGCGAGCATCAATCCGCACATTTAAAATTGCCATAGAGACCTCCTTTATGGTTGGTAAGAATAGAGGGTTACCCCTTGTACCACACGGTTTACCTCACCGCTCGGGCAAGGGTTATCGGTGGTATAGCCAAGGTGTAATGAAGTGTAAAAGGCATATAGCTGCCCGATCACAAGATAAGGGAACAGGCAGCCGGTATCGTCCAGTTTGCAAAATTCAGTCTGTAACGCACCGCTTGTCTCGCCTAATAGTACGATCTGTTTGGCTTTGTTATCCCGCACCAATTCGTGGTAAAGATCACGGTCGTATTGGCGGGTATAAGGGTGTTGGGACGAGAAGATAAAAATCACGGTATCCTGCTGCACCAAGGATTTCGGTCCGTGGCGAAAGCCCATTGTCGATTCAAAAAAGCCTAAACGCTCGCCGGCGGTCAGCTCCAACAATTTCAAAGCACACTCCCGTGCTAAACCTTGAAAATGCCCGCTTCCCAAATACACCACCCGTTGTGCCGGCTGATGCGCCCATTGACGAACGGTTTCCAAATCCTGTGTGAGCAAGGTTTCGGTAACTTGACAACATTGTTCCGCCCACGCCTGATCAAAACGTTGCGGTGCGAGTAGCAATAACGCCGCCAACATCATATTGCTGGCACTGGAGGTCATCGCAAATCCTTTATCGTGGGTGGATTCGGCTAATGCGAAGGCGTAAGCGGTCGGATTCTGCCGACATTTTGCAAATAATGCGCCCTGTTGGTTATTGGTGATCGCAAGGTGATAAGCCTCTTTGACGATCTCATCAACTCGTTCAACCGCGCCAATGCTTTCCGGGCTGTTGCCGGAACGGGCAAAAGAGACGAGCAATGTCGGTTTATCGGCAAATAAATATTGGTAAGGATTGGAGACTAAATCGGTACTGGCAATAGCTTCCACCACGCAGCCGAGGGTTTCGCTTAAAATCGGGGCAACCACCTCGCCAATAAATGCCGAAGTGCCTGCGCCGGTGAAAATAATCCGCAACTCGCCACGTTTTGCTCGCGCTACCAGCGGTGCAAGACGTTCAACTAAATCGGATTGGGCAACTTGTGCTGCCGTTTCCCGCCACGTTGCTGGCTGCTGTGCAATTTCCTTTGCCGTCCAATAGGCATTTTGTTTGGTTAAAGTCTGTTCAGGAAGGGTTAAAATCATCGTACTTTCCTTATAAATCGTTTCAGATGATAAGGAAAGAAAATCAATCTAAGCGAGTAGCACCGTTACGCCGGCATTTTCCAACTGGGTGCGGTAGTGCATTGGCAATCTATCATCACTGATAAGGACATCAATTTGGTCGGCTTGGCAGATGATAAATCGGCTATATTGCCCAAACTTGCTGGCGTCCGCCACCACAATCACCTGTTCCGCCGCCTCGCACATTAACCGATTAAGATGTGCCTCTTGCTCATTAAAGGTGGTAATGCCTTTGTGAAGATCAAAGCCGTCCACCCCAAGAAACACTTTATCAAAACGGTAATGACGCAAATTGTTGTCTGCCATTATCCCCGAAAACGACATCGCATTTTTGCGTAACACGCCACCGGTCATTCGGATTTCCACATTCGGGCAAGCCACCAACGCCATTGCAATATCTAAGCCGTTAGTCAGCACCGTTAAGGGCAGATCACCTAAATAGCTTACGATTGCTTTCGTTGTTGTGCCGGAATCGAAAATCACGCTTTCATTTGCGTTGAGCAGTGCGGCGGCACGCTTCCCGATCCGCTGTTTTACTTCCGGGTAATGAGTCCGTTTATCTGCTATCGAAAGTTCAGCAATTAAGCGGTTATTTAATACGGCAAAACCGTGTGAGCGGGTGATATAGCCTTGTTGTTCAAGGCTATTGAGATCGTTTCTAATAGTAACGCTTGATACGTTAAAATGCTGGGCTAACGCCTCAACCCGACAACTCCCTTTTTGCTGTAATAATGCTAAAATGTCCGAACGTCTTTCGACACTGCTTCTCATTTTCTCTCCTCATTCAAACAATCACTACAAACTACGATTGCTTTCGAAACAAGTTTAAATAGATTAAAAATAAACACAATCGAAAGCATTCAAAAATGAGAACTACATCACATAATTTTACTAAAAAAAGAAAAATCGGCGGTTAAGCCGATTTCTCTCTGAGTTATATTGTGGATATTATTTGGCTAATTTCACTTCCGATAGCCATTTATCCACTAGCCGTTTCCCTTCTTGGCTTGAGCCAAAACGGTCATAATCCAATTCGACCAATTTTACCCCGTCCAATTTCACCGATTGCCGCGCAACTTCGGCATTCACATTCGTCGGAATTTGGTAAACGCCATACTCACGCCACGGAATTTCCTGCGCCTCTTTCGACAACACCCAATCCATAAACAACTTGGCGTTATCTAAATTGCGTCCGCCTTTAATTAAGCTCACACCGCCCAACGCGTAGCCTACGCCATCTTGCGGTAAAACGGCTTCAACCGGTGCGCCTTTTTCTTTTTCGGTCGCATAACCGTGCACAAACCCGACCGTTGCCGTGCTTTCGCCGCGAGAGAGATTGGCGGTTACCAGCGTACTTTTCACATATTGCGACACATTTTTATCTAGCTGTTTTAGGTATTCAAAGGCTTTATCTTCACCCCAAAGTTGAATTAAGGTCGCCATAATCGTATAGGTTGTACCGGAGCTGCGGGGATCGGGCAACTGCACTTCGCCTTTCAAACGGGGATCGAGCAAATCCGCCCATTTTTTCGGCGCATCAATACCGAGTTTTTGCAATTTTTCACTGTTCACACCAAATCCCAGCACCAACATATAGACAATCGAGGTAAACTGCCCTTTTTCACTCTCCATCAATGCCTTAAACTGCGGTAAGATTTCCGCCTGTTTCGGCGAGCGGTAAGCTTCCAACAACCCTAACTGCCCTGCTTGGAAATGGGGTTCGATCGTACCGCCATACCAAATATCCGCCTGCGGATTGTCTTTTTCCGCTTTAATTCTGCCTAAAATCGTGCCTGTGCCGCCGTGGATAAATTGGGTCTCCACGTTGTATTGTTGGGCAAATTTTTTCGTCATCGCCTCACACACATTATTTTGCACGGTGCAATACACGGTTAATTTGCCTGCCGCTTGGGCAGATTGGGCGAAAAAAAGCGGCGAGGCGAGGCATAAACTTGCCCATAAGGATTTGAATGTGATCTGCTTCATTGTTTGACTTCCTGAAAATAAAATGAGGTCAAAGTCTAGCATTCAAGCAAACGTTTGCAAAGCAGACAAGCGGTCATTTCGTGCTAAAATAACGCAAAATGTGTTAATTGATTTAATCGGTATGTCTCCTCTTCATCAAATTCAGATTATTTTGGTCGAACCCTCCCACAGCGGCAATGTCGGATCGGCTGCCCGTGCAATGAAAACAATGGGATTAACGAATTTACGCCTCGTCAGCGAACGCACGGATTTACTCGATGAGCAAGCCGTCGCTCTTGCTGCCGGCGCAACATCGGTGCTGGAGAGTGCCGAACGCTTCTCCAGCTTTGAACAAGCCATTGCCGATTGTCAGCTCGTTATCGGCACGAGCGCACGGCTGCGTCATCTGCAAAATAGCCTGCTAGAACCCCGTCAATGCGGCGAAACGGCGGTGCAGCACGCCTCACAGGGCAAAGTCGCCCTTGTGTTCGGACGGGAGCGGGTCGGGCTAACCAATGCCGAATTACTGAAATGTCAGTATCACCTTCACATTCCGACTAATGCCGATTACGGCTCGCTCAATTTGGCTATGGCAGTGCAAATCGTCTGCTATGAAGTGAGAATGGCGTGGTTGGCATTGCAAGAAATGCCGCAAAACTCACCGCTTGCAGACTACCCTAACCAAGAGGCATTGACGCATTTTTTCAACCATACCGAACGGCTCTATACCGCACTCGGTTTTATCCGTAACGATGCCGTAATGCCAAAACTTCGCCGTCTCTATCAACGGGCGAAGCTGGAAACCAACGAACTGAATTTATTACGGGGAATGCTCACCGCCGTCGAAAAACAGCTTGAAAAGCCCCGTCATTAACCGACATTCATCAACATCAGTCTAAAATTAAGCGATCAGATTTATATATTTAACTATGCAAAAAAAACCGTCTAACTCACCGCTTGCAGCGGATCAAAAAGCCTTGATTGAGCAACTTAAACAGACCACTATTGCTGACGCCCGCCGTTTATTCGGGCGGATTAAAGGCCTAAGCCAAATCAAAAATCCCTCCGCACGCCAAGCGGTGTTTGCCGAAATTGAAACGGATCTCAGCACTTGCCAAGCCCGTTACGAGCGCCGCCACCAACATCTCACCCAACTTGACATCGACTACCCCGATTTACCAGTGTCCGAACGCCGAGACGATATTCTTAACCTGATTGAAGCCCATCAGGTGGTGGTCATCGCCGGCGAAACCGGTTCGGGCAAAACCACCCAGCTACCCAAAATGTGCTTGGAATTAGGGCGAGGCGTCAAAGGCTTGATCGGGCATACCCAGCCCCGCCGCCTTGCCGCTCGCTCGGTCGCCACCCGCCTTGCCGAAGAATTGGGGTCGGAGCTGGGGGAAACCGTTGGCTATAAAGTGCGCTTTAACGATCAAGTGGGTGAAAACAGCTTGGTGAAATTGATGACGGACGGAATTTTACTCGCCGAAATTCAGCACGATCGCTTTTTAAATCAATATGATACGCTCATTATTGACGAAGCCCACGAGCGCAGTTTGAACAACGATTTCATTCTCGGCTACCTCAAACAAATTTTGCCGAAACGCCCCGATTTAAAGGTTATCATCACCTCCGCCACCATTGATGTGGAACGCTTTTCCCGCCATTTCGGCAATGCGCCGATCATTGAAGTGTCCGGCAGAACCTTTCCGGTCGAGGTGCGTTACCGCCCGATTATCGAAGAAGCGGATCAAGATCAGCTACAAGGCATTTTAAATGCGGTGGACGAATTGCAAGCGGAAGGACGCGGCGATATTCTGATTTTTATGAGCGGCGAGCGGGAAATCCGAGATACCGCTGACGCACTGCAAAAACACAATCTGCGAGCCACGAACATTCTGCCTCTGTACGCCCGTTTATCCGCTGCCGAGCAACAACGAATTTTTCAGCCAAGCGGTGGGCTAAATCGGATTATTTTAGCCACCAATGTGGCGGAAACCTCCCTGACCATTCCAAATATCAAATATGTGATCGACACCGGCACGGCTCGTATCTCCCGTTATAGTTACCGCACCAAAGTGCAACGCTTGCCGATTGAACCGATTTCGCAAGCCTCCGCCAACCAGCGTAAAGGGCGCTGCGGGCGGACATCGGCGGGGATCTGTATCCGCCTTTACAGTGAGGAAGATTTTAACGGTCGCCCTGAATTTACCGATCCGGAGATTTTACGCACCAATTTAGCCTCCGTCATTTTGCAGATGACCGCCCTCGGTTTAACCGACATCGCCTCTTTCCCGTTTGTCGATGCGCCCGATCACCGCCATATTCAAGACGGGATCAAATTACTTGAAGAGCTGCAAGCGATCACCTATGCCACAACTAAATCCGCACACAGCACCGCAGGCGAGCGGGGGCGTTATAAACTCACCGAGATTGGTCGCCAGCTTTCACGGCTGCCGATTGATCCCCGCCTTGCCCGAATGGTGGTAGCAGCCAGCCAAAACGGCAGTTTGCACGAAATAATGATGATTGTCTCGGCACTCTCCATTCAAGATCCGCGAGAACGCCCGCAGGAAAAACAGCAATCGGCGGACGATAAACACCGCCGCTTTGCCGATAAAGAATCGGATTTCCTCGCATTTGTGAATTTGTGGCAGTTTATTCAAACCCAGCAAAAAGCGTTGAGCAAAAACCAGTTCCGCCGCTTGTGCCAAAAAGATTATCTCAACTATCTACGGGTGCGGGAGTGGCAGGATATTTATCACCAACTTCGCCTTGCGGTACGGGAAATGGGCTTGCCGATCAACAGCGAACCAGCAACCTATCTGCAAATTCATACTGCTTTATTAAGCGGGCTGCTCTCCCATATCGGCTTGAAAGATAACGAAAAAGCCCACTATTTAGGCGCAAGAAACGCCCATTTTTATCTGTTCCCTAACTCTGTACTGTTCAAAAAGCAGCCAAAATGGGTGATAGCCGCCGAGCTGGTCGAAACCACAAAACTGTGGGGACGAATGGTCGCCCGCATTGAGCCGGAATGGGTTGAGCCGCTGGCAACGCATCTCACCAAAAGCAGTTACAGCGAGCCCCATTGGGCGAAATCCAAAGGAGCGGTAATGGCATACGAAAAAGTCTCCCTCTATGGCATTCCGATTGTGCAAAACCGCCCGAAAAACTACGGCGCGATCGATCCGGTGGTGAGCCGTGAGATTTTTATCCGCTCGGCATTAGTCGAGGGCGAATGGCATAATCATTACAAATTTTTCAAGGAAAACCACCGCTTGATCAAGGAAGTAGAGAACCTTGAACATAAATCCCGCCGCCGTGATATTTTGGTTGATGAGCAGGTGCTGTTCGAGTTTTACGATCAACGCATCGGCACTGATGTGGTGTCTGCTAAGCATTTTGATAGCTGGTGGAAAAAAGCGGCAAAACAGGATCCCGATCTGCTCAATTTTGAAAAATCCTTCTTAATCAACGATAACGCCGGCAAAGTCAGCGAGCTGGATTTCCCGAATTTCTGGCATCAAGGCACACTTAAATTCAAACTCAGTTATCAATTTGACATCGGCTCGCAAGCTGACGGCGTTACTGTGCATATTCCGCTGCCGCTGCTCAACCAAGTTGAACCGGACGGGTTTGATTGGCAAATACCGGGGCTACGCCAAGAATTAGTGATTGCCCTGATTAAATCATTGCCGAAATCGCTTAGACGCAATTTTGTGCCGGCCCCCAATTATGCCGAGGCATTTTTGGCGCGTGTCGAACCGTTCAAACAGCCATTGCTCACCAGTTTAAGCCACGAACTGCGTAGAATGACCGGCGTATTGGTTGAGCCTGAACAGTGGGATCTCAACCAACTGCCACCCCACTTACGCCTACGCTTTCGGGTACTTGATGACAATAATAACCCCCTCGCCGAAAGCGAAAACTTAGATGAACTGAAATTCAATCTGAAAGATGAGGTACAAAACAGCCTATCCAATATCGCCGATGACGGTATTGAACAAAGCGGCTTGCATCTATGGAGTTTCGCCGACCTGCCGCAATGTTACGAACAGAAAAAACGCCATTTTAGTGTCAAAGCCTATCCGGCGATTGTGGACGAACAACAATCGGTCGGTATCCGCCTGTTTGAAACCGAATTTGAACAAGCCAACGCAATGCAAGCGGGGCTACGCCGCCTCTTACTGCTGAACGTACCGTCGCCCATCAAATATCTGCACGAAAAACTGCCGAATAAAGCGAAATTAGGGCTGTACTTCGCCCCCTTCGGCAAGGTGCTGGAATTGATTGACGACTGCATCGCCTGTGCAGTGGATAAGTTAATCGAGGAATTTGGCGGTTTTGTCTGGACGGAAGAGGCATTTCAACAATTGCAAGCGTTCGTACGGGCAAATCTGAACGACACAACGGTTGAAATCGCCAAACAAGTTGAGAAAAATCTGACCTTAGCTTACGAGCTCAACAAACGGCTGAAAGGCAAATTAGACTTTACAATGGCGTTTGCATTATCGGATATTAAAGCCCAGCTCAACGGCTTAATTTACCCCGATTTCGTCACCAAAACCGGCTACGCCCGCCTTGCAGATTTACACCGCTATCTGACCGCTATCGACAAACGGCTAGATAAATTAGTGATTGATAGCAACAGCGATCGTGCCAAAATGTTGCGGGTGGAACAGGTACAAAATGCCTATCAAACCTTGTTAGCAAAATTGCCGAAAGCCAAGCCGATCCCAAACGAAGCTCTTGAAATCCGCTATATGATCGAAGAATTGCGGGTCAGCCTCTTCGCCCAACAACTCGGCACAAAATACCCGATTTCCGATAAACGGATTATGAATGCGATTGGGGAGATTAATTAGAAAAGAAAAAGGGACGCACTAAGCGTCCCTTAAACATTATAAATCCACCTCAAGTTTTGCATAAGCCCGTCTGGCTTTTTCAAGGGCATTTTCCACATTTTCGTCCCGAGCTAATATCACGCCTAAACGGCGGTGTCCGTTCACCTCACCTTTACCAAATAAACGGATATTGGTGTGCGGTTCTGCCAAGACTTCGGTAAGATTACCAAAGCTGACTTGGGTCGATTTTCCCTCAACGACAATGGCTTTGGAAGCGGACGGGCTAATCAGATCGATAGACGGAATCGGCAAGCCCAAAATCGCCCGCGCGTGCAAGGCAAATTCGGATAATTCCTGCGAAATTAGCGTTACCATTCCGGTATCGTGCGGGCGTGGCGAAACTTCATTAAAAATCACCTCATCACCACAAATAAACAGTTCTACCCCGAAAATGCCTCGTCCGCCCAATGCAGAAGTGATCTTTTCCGCCACCGCTTGTGCGTTTTTCAAGGCTGTTTCCGACATTGCCTGCGGCTGCCACGACTCCCGATAATCGCCGTCAATTTGGGTATGCCCGATCGGTGCAAGAAATGATGTGCCGTGGATATGACGTACTGTGAGCAGTGAAATTTCATAATCAAATTTGACAAACCCTTCGACAATCACCCGACCACCGCCGGCTCGCCCACCCTCTTGGGCATATTCCCACGCTTTTTGAATATCGGCAGCAGATTTAATCACGCTCTGACCGTGTCCGGAGGAGGACATTATCGGCTTCACCACGCAAGGCATACCGATTTCCGCCACTGCCTGTTCAAACTCGGCAACATTATCAACAAAGCGATACGGCGAGGTTTTTAAGCCTAATTCTTCAGCGGCAAGGCGGCGAATCCCTTCACGGTTCATCGTCAATTTAGTCGCTTTAGCGGTCGGAATAACCTGATAGCCTTCTTGCTCAAGCTCAACCAATGTATCGGTAGCGATCGCTTCCACTTCCGGCACGATAAAATCCGGCTTTTCCTGCTCGACCAACGTTCGCAAGGCGTTGCCGTCTAGCATTGAAATCGTATAGGCTCGGTGTGCCACGTGCTGTGCCGGCGCATTTTCATAGCGATCCACGGCGATCACTTCAACGCCTAAACGTTGTAATTCAATCACTACTTCTTTGCCTAATTCGCCCGAACCGAGCATCATCACTTTGGTCGCTTTCGGGGTGAGGGCTGTGCCTAATGTCGTCATTTGGTATCCTTTTTCACAGTGAATAAAATATTGAGAACTTTCGCATTATAGCATTGTACCAACGGAAATTTTGTCCATATCATCGATAACAGGCTTGAAATGTGCAATGTTATCGTAATAGTGCCCGTTTACCTTATTGCAAATTTTTGGATTAAACCGACCGCTTGCAGTGCTACTCTTCTAATTTTAATGCGTGGGAGAAACTTTGCAGCCCTTTTACATTACCGGCTTTTGCCATTGCTTGTAACGCTTGGGTCGGGGCGTGCAATAGCTGGTTGGTTAATTTATAACTCAGCTCGTTCAGCACCTTTTCGCCCTCTTGCCCCTGTTGTAGAGCGTGTAACGCTTTTTCAAGCAGCTCAAGCCGAATGCTTTCGGCGGTATGGCGATAATGTTTAATCAGATTGCTCGATTGCTGCTGCTTCAGCCAAGTAAAGAAATCCTGACACTCTTCCAACACGATTTTTTCCGCATTCTCGGCGGCTTGCTGACGTTGGGCAAGATTTTGCTGAATGATATTTTGCAAGTCGTCCACACTGTAAGCATACACACTGTCTAACTCACCGGCTTTTTCATCAATATCACGGGGAACGGCAATATCAATCAACAACATCGGGTCGAATCGGCGTTGCTTTTGAGCGATTTCAACCATCTCTTTGCTAATTAACAGATCAGGGCTGCCCGTTGAGCTGATTACCACGTCCGCTTGGTTTAAGCCTAACTGCAAGGCACTAAGCGACAAAATCTGCATCGGCACGCCGAGCTGTTCCGCCAACATTTCCGCCCGAATGTGCGTGCGGTTGGCAACCATTATATTTTTTGCACCGTGTTGAATTAAATAGCGTGCCACCAATTCAATCGTTTCACCTGCCCCGACCAACAAAAAGCGTAAATTATGGAAATTGTCGAAAATTTGTCGAGCCAAACCGCAAGCGGCATAAGCAACGGATACCGCACTGCTGCCGATTTCCGTTTCCGAGCGTACCCGTTTTGCTGTTGAGAAAGTTTTTTGAAATAGACGGGAAAGGTTAGTCGAAATGCTTTTGCCGTGGGCGTGATAAAACTGCTCGCTGTCTTGATAGGCTTGCTTTACCTGCCCCAAAATTTGCGGCTCGCCCAAAATCAAAGAATCCAGCCCGCAAGCCACTCGCATTAAATGCTGCGCCGCCGCCATATTTTGTTTGAAATAGAGGCATTGACGCAGTTCGGTTTGATCGAGCTGATGGATCTCAGCAAACCATTGAAAGCACTGCTCCCGCCAGGCTAAATTATCGGGGTGATCTTCCTGCGGCGGCACATCGGGCTGATGAAAATAAAGCTCGGTACGGTTACAGGTGGATAAAATGACCACACTCTCGGCTAATTGATGTTGCGTGATTTGCTCAAAGGCTTGCCGACGTTTCGCCTCGACAAATGCGACTTTTTCACGCAAACCGACCGATGCCGTTTTATGATTGATGCCAAGTGCTAAAATGGTCATTCTTCCCCACAGATGAACAGGTCTGATAAAAGGGCAACATTTTAATCAATCTACGAAATGGGTGCAAATAATTGTCTTGATAGGTCTCATTGATAACCATTTATTTCAAGTTCTTAGTTTTGTCGTTTTCTAAGTAATTCAAGCTCACGTTCTAAACCATGAAACAGAGGCAACCAAAGCTAAGAAATACCCCTGATGATAAGTGGAAACATTACCACGATCATGTTTATTGTTATTCACTTCGGTTACCGTTAAAGGTTTAATAATTTTCGCCATCTCCAAGCACCTTCCAAATATACCTGCTAAAAAATTTAGATATTACTAGATTTTATTAGAGTTAGTTAGAATTGAATTTTACAGAAGAGTCTTGAAAAGACTAGCTTTTTATATTTCTTTAAAATTAATTAGACAGGTTAATGGAGGCGTGTCCCACCTAAAATATAAAACTTAAACCACTGATATTTAAAGACATTTAATTTGATAAAAAATAATTACACACAAAAACACCCACAAAAAAAACAAGTGTATATTTATATTAAACTATAACTTACAAAAAGCCCTTGTTACAGGGCTAGTTCTATGAATAAACTGTCTAAACTAAGTAAGCTTAGTTTCTTTCCTCCAACCACGCAATAATCCTCTGATACATCTCCCTTAGTAAATCCAAAGGAATATTCGATCTTGCATTATACGTTTTGAGAATATGGTTAATCCTCACCCCAGCGTAGTAATGCTCATATTTTAAGCCTAAGTCGATATTACTCTTGAATTTTGTTGGTTTTTTGACAGGGTAATTGTAATTACCATAGTAAGTGCGGTTCTCAAAAGGTATATCAAATCCTAACACGTCTTCAATATAAGACCATATCCGGCTGGCATAGGGGTTTTCAATCACGTAAACTTTGGGCTGATAACGCTTGATAATTTCAATCGTGTTATAGGTGCAAAGTTCGCCGTTAATCCGATTAAAAAAGGATTTTTCATAGCGAAACATTACCCGCTTGACTTGTGGTTTTTCGTAGTCACGCTTATTGCGAATGACAAATCTTGATCCTTTCGGATTTTCCTGTTTCCAACACGCATTTCCGCCCCACATAGCGCTTGCTACACTAAAACTTTCACACGGCGGACTGGCTAATATCACATCGGGTTTTGGCAGTCTATCCAAGGTATTAAACAAGGTTTTATCCCCAAATAGCCGACCGTAGTCCGCTAAATTCAAAGATAAAAAATGGTGATTTTTCCGCTCAATATCTAGCCCTATCGGGTAGATTTCGATATTCGGAAAGAAACGGGCGGCTTGTGTATAACAACCATTTCCGCTGTCAATGATCTTCCAAAATTGAACCACAAAGATCCTTTAAAAGTGTTCCACTTTTATTATTTCTTAATTACGATGTTTAAATCGATAAGATTCATT
>NZ_JWIZ01000024.1 GCF_001038205.1 Muribacter muris
CTGGGGATAAAAATGTAAGACTGTTGCAGTATGTGAAACAAGTCGAGAAGTAAATTATCTCACTTTTTTCGCACAACTTATCTCGCTCGCTTTTAGCTTTTTTAGGCAGAACCGAGCGTAATGATATAAAAGATTGGCGTACTATCAGTAATATTTATTATGCGGATTTAACGAAAGAGGTATTGACCGCCGAGCAAGTAAAAGCGAAGCATCAGGCGATTTTGGCGACTCATACGGAGCGTTTAGGGCGTGGTGAGGCATTCGGTGCACTCAGAGCAGAGAAACAGTCGTTATTTGTTAGCGGGCAAGGCGGTGCAGAGAATTACCGTATTCCATCACTGCTCACCACTAAAAACGGCGTTACCATTGCAGCGGTAGATAAACGTCATCAGCATGCTGCCGACTGGAGCAATATTGATACGGTGATTCGCCGTAGTACGGACGGGGGCAAAACTTGGCAAGAGGACAAGGTGATTATTGATCTTGCCGAGCAGCCGTACGGTAATGAAAATTCAGCATTTTTAATCGATCCGCTAATGGTGCAGGATAAAAACTCCGGACGGGTATTTATGCTGGTAGATATGTTCCCTGAAACCCGTGGTTTCTTCGGCATCAACTCCCTTGAAGGTGAAGGTACGGGCTATAAGGAGATTAACGGTAAGTCTTACCGCGTGTTGTTAGATGCTCAAAATAATCAGTTTACTGTGCGGGAAAACGGGATCGTCTATAACGAAGCAAATCAACCGACCGATTATCGTGTTGTGGTTGAAGGCGAACCGCAGCGATCCTTTAAAGATTTAGGGGATTTGTATCAAGGCGATCAGCGTTTGGGTAACATCTTTTTACTCACAAATTGGGAAGGTAACGATTCTGCACCGCTCAAAGCGAAAAAGACCGCTTCCCTATGGCTGACATACAGTGATGATGACGGACAAACGTGGTCTAATCCGAAAGATATTACACCGCAAGTCAAAGCCGACTGGATGCGATTTATCGGTACTGGTCCGGGGTCTGGGATTCAGTTAAAGAACGGCAATTTAGTGATGCCGATTTACTATACCAATCCTAACGGCGGTCCTTCACAATCGTCTGCGGTGATTATTAGCCGTGACGGTGGAGAAACGTGGGAAAGGGGAGAATCGCCGAACGACCGAATTTTCGCTCAAGCAGGCGGCTCTCGATTACTTAATGATAATAGCCATATCATTACCGAATCCCAAGTAATCGAATTGGATAATGGTGATGTTAAACTCTTTGCCCGTAGCCTTAAAGGTAATGTCTTTATCGCTACCAGTAAGGACGGCGGTTACACTTGGTTGCCTAATGTTGAAATTGACCCGGTAATACTTGAACCTTATACCCAGCTTTCCGTAATTAAATACTCCAAACGGATTAACGGCAAGGAATATGTTATTTTGTCTAATCCGCACAATACCAATCATAACAGCCAACGTCGCTCAAACGGTAAAGTATGGCTGGGAGAAGTACAAGAAGACGGCTCAATTGAGTGGAAATACAACACAACTATTTCACCGGATCGATACGCTTATAGTAGCTTGACAGAATTACCAAACGGCGAAATCGGCTTGTTATATGAAGATGATGCAAACGGAGCTGCGAGAGATATTGCGTTTGTTCGCTTGAATTTACAAGAATTACTTTGGAAAGATAACATCATTTACCGTGATAGCAGAGCACCGGAAAATAAAGATTTTTCCTATCAAACAGAGCAAGAGGAAACCTTTTATAAAATCGGCGATGGCGAAATGGTCAAAGTCGGTGCAGGCATCAATAACGGGCGTTTAGTTGTAGATGAGGGCATTGCAACTCTCAATCAGCAAGCCAACGAGCAGGGTGAAAAACAAGCCTTTGCTGCCGTCTTGGTCAACCAGCACGGTACAGTGCGTTTGGGCAGTGCTGATCAAATGAATTTAAGTCAAATTTATTTGGAGCAAGGTACGTTAGATGTGAATGGACAATTGTTAGAACTTGCCGAGCAGAATAACGAAAATACGGGGTTAAGAGCCGATGTGATTAACGGACATATCGTCAATCATAGCGATAGTCCGGCGAAACTCACCTACCGTTTAGTCGGGCATCGGGCGATACTGGGTAAAATGGGCGATGAAAAAGGCGCTTTGGATCTCACCTATCACCCGAATACCGCGGTGTCTAGCCTTGCATTGGCTGGCAATAGTGTGTTGAATATTGTTGATGTGAAAAGCGGTGCGATTGTTTATGCCCCTGGCAGTCAGCATCAAGCCAACGATTTAACTGTCCGTACCGGCGCAATGGCTTATTTGGTCAATAATACTGACGTTAGTCTGAAAAATGCGGTATTAGAACAAGATGCTAATTTAGTGATCGATAGTGAGAAAGATCAAGCCGCTCGTCTTGATGCAACAGTAACGGGTGCAGGTAATCTCTTTAAACAGGGCGAAGGGCATTTGGCATTATCGGGAAATTATCGGCATACCGGCGTCAGCCATATCAATGGCGGTTCGGTAGCGTTAAACGGCACATTAGGCGGTAGCCATTTCAGGCTGGCAACCGATACTACCCTCGGCGGTAATGGTCGCATCACTGCACCGGCAACGTGGGAGGAAGGCAGCCGTATCGTACCAAGTGCCTTTGCCGAAACCTTTACACCACACACCTTACACTTTAATGATGTTGATAATCTTGGCGCTAAAGTGGCGTTAGGCGTGGCGAATACGCAAGATGAGATGAAGAATTGGCAACACGATCAGCTCTTGATTTGGGGTAATCTCAATACGGAGAAAGCCATTCCGGTTGATCTCAAACTCCACGGCAGTAAGAAAGGGTTTTCCGATACTAACGGCAATGGACAATATGATGCCGATGAAGGTATCTCCCTTGTACAAGTGAAAGGACAGGGTAAACTTGGGCAGTTTGAACTCGGCGAAACAATAGCAAATGACCCGAATGATCTCTTTGATTTTGCCTTAGTCAGTGTCGATAAACGAATGAGTGATGCGGCAAGTAATGGCTTCGGTGAACATAATTCAGATTATTATGATTACCGTCTGCAAACGGCGTTAGTTCGTGAGGACGGCACAAAAGTGAGTCCAATAATTGCTTATGCCGAGCAACCGATTGAGCAAGGTAATCAGCCTAATCAAACGGACGAAAACCATACCGAGCAGCCTAAGCCGCCGGTGAGTGGAGATCGCCCGAACGACAATCCGACCGCTGGCGATCAACCGACTGTTTCTCAACCAAATACTGATGAAACGGCAAATGTTGAGAACAAGCCGAGTGAAAACGCTTCTCGCAATGATAAACCGGCCGTCTCTCAACCGAATACAGAAAATAGGGTAGATATTGAAGATAAGGCGGGAGAAAAACCATCGGTTAATACGGCACAACCTCCACAAATTGACAATACTGCCGAGGCGCGTGTCAAATTAAAATCACGAATGCCGTCTTATTTGGTGGCAAAAACAGCGATGGTGGCGCAAGGTAATATGTTACAACAACAGTTTACGCAAAACCTTTGGGCAGAGAATAAAAAAGGATTTTACGTTAATCAGCTACATAGCAACTCACGTTATCAGTCGGATCTCTCTTTTAACGACTACGGTTTCGGCTTCAAAGCGGAACAAAACAGTACGTTGTTTGGCGGCTATTTACCGCTTGGCGAGCGTAGCGAACTTCACGCAGGGGTGGGCTTTAGTAAACAAAAAGTAACGCCAAATGCCGCAGACGGTGAGAGCCAAGCCAATTATAAAACGACCTCCTTATTGTTGGGCTTACACAATCAATGGGGGCAAAACGGAGTGATTAACAGCTACCTAGATTATCATTGGCACAGCGGGAAAATCTCGGCACAAGAGAGCAAAGAGAGTGCGAAAGTGAAAGGTAAACAGTTTAATTTGCGTAGTGAGTTAGGCTATCGGATACCGTTCGGGCAATTCAGCCTTACACCCGTTGTAGGAGTAGGCTACCAACAGTTGACTATGACGGTGCAGGATAATCTTGCACAAAATTGGCAGGCAGATTTCACACCATATCGTAGCTTTATAGCGTTAGCAGGGAGTTACTTCAATCTTGATTTGGATAAATTACGCCTTAAAGCCGGTATGTTCTATGAGCATAATATTGAACATCAAGGCTCGGCGACCCTTATTGCCAATCAGCAGCAAACCTTTAAGCAAGGACGGTTAGGCAGTGCGGTACTATTTAAAGGTGAAGCCGAATATGCCTTTAGCCCGAATGTAAAACTAAGCCTGAATGCCAGCCACCGAAACGGTGTCGCAAAAGGGAAGTTAAAACGGACACAGATTGGCGCACAGCTAAGTTATCTGTTCTAGTCGGTAAAATCCCTTAATGAAAAGACCGCTTGCTAGTGCAAGCGGTCTGTTTAACAGGACAGTTTGCAAAAGAGGATTGAAAACCCCTTCAATATCAATCTCAAATGGCGATTATTCCCAACCTTTCACCATTGCGCCTTTGAAAACTTCGTTTGCTTTGTTAAAGACCGCTTCCGACTGGTAGGCTTTCACGAAATCTTTCACGAGTGGGCTACCTTGGTTGGCTTGGCGTGCAACGATCAAATTAACGTAAGGGGACTCTTTGTCTTCCACAAAAAGACCGTCTTTAGTCGGCGTTAAACCGATTTGTCCAGCGTAAGTGGTATTGATAATTGAAAATGCCACATCGTCAAGGGTTCTTGGCAGAAGAGGGGCTTCGATCTCTTGAATAGCGAGGTTTTTCGGATTATCAATAATATCCACACGGGTGGATTGCAAATTGGTACTGTCTTTGAGCTTAATCAGCCCTTGCTTTTCCAATAAAATCAAAGATCTGCCTAGATTAGTCGGGTCGTTCGGCACGGCGATTTTATCCCCGTCTTTCAGTTCGGCTAATGATTTGATCTTTTTGGAATAGGCAGCAATCGGGTAAACAAAGGTATTGCCGACCGGCACTAATTTGTAGCCTTTATCTTCAATTTGTTTGTCTAAATAGGGTTTGTGTTGGAAGGCATTCACATCTAAATCGCCTTTGTTTAACGCTTCGTTCGGGCTGGCGTAATCGGTGAATACGACCAATTCGATATCTCGATTATAGATTTCCTTCGCTACTTTGGCTGCCACTTCCATTACTTCGTGTTCCGGGCCGGAAATAACGCCGACTTTCAGTTTTTCCTGCTTTTCATTACAGGCAGCTAAGGTGAATAAAGTGGAGAGGGCAATGGCCTTAACTAATCCGGTGAGTTTCATAAAAATCCTTATCCATCAAAAAATCAATAAAATGCAAGCGGTGAGAAAGGCGGCTATTTTTGCAAATAACCCGTGTTTTCTCAATATTATGTAGCCGTTGCACAACGTTGTTTTTTATTCGCTTGTAGGGACACACTGCGTGTGTCCGGGTTTGAACCTATTGAAATAATTTGATTTTTATAAAGGACACACGCAGTGTGTCCCTACATTCTGTTAAAATTACCAGCCTTTTACAACGCCGCCTTCAAACAGTTTGAGTGCTGCTTGATAGACTTCTTCGGTCTGCCAGGCTTTCACAAAGGTTTTGAGTGCTTCGTCATCTTTGTTATCTTCACGGGATACGATTAAATTGACATAAGGCGATTCTTTATCTTCAACCACAACGCCGTCTTTTTCAGGGGTAAGCCCTGCCTGACCGGCATAGGTATTGTTGATTACCGCTAAATCCACATCGTCTAAGGTACGAGGCAGTAATGCGCTATCAACCTGTTTGAACGTAACATTTTTCGGGTTTTCAATCACATCAATTTCGGTTGCAAACAGATTAGTCGGGTCTTGCAGTTTGATTAACCCTTTCGCTTGCAATAATAGCAATGCCCGTCCGACGTTGCTTGGGTTGTTTGGAATAGCAATCTGTGCGCCGTCTTTGAGTTCGTCAAGGGTTTTGACTTTTTTCGAGTACGCTGCCATTGGGAAAGTGAAAGTATTGCCGATAATCGCCAACGTATAGCCGCGATCTTTACTTTCCTGATCCATATAAGGTTTGGTTTGGAAAGCGTTAGCGTCTAAATCTTTACGGTGTAGCGCATCGTTCGGTTGCGTGTATTCACTAAACTCCACTAATTTTACGTTTAAGCCGTATTTTTCTTTCGCAATTTTCGCCGCAACTTCGGCAACTTGTGCTTCAGGGCCTTGCATTACGCCGATTTTAATTTCACGGCTTTCTACTTTGGCAGCTTGCGTGTTTTGTTCTTCTTTACAGCCGGTTAAAGCTAAGGCGGAAATCACGGCTAAACCGAATAATTTTTTAATGTTCATTTTTATTCCTTATACGAAAAATATGAAAAATGTAAACAAAGTGAAAACAGGCGGTCAGTTTGAGCCGGTTTTTTGCAAATTTTGCCGACTATCCGACCGCTTACAACTTTTACCAGCCTTTAACCACACCGTCTTTAAAGTGGGCTTGGGCTTCTTGGAAAACCGCTTCTGTTTGGTAGGATTTCACAAAATTTTGTACAGCGGCACTCTCTTTGTTATCTTGACGTGCCACGATAATATTGACGTAAGGGGACTCTTTATCCTCCACAAATACGCCGTGTTCGGACGCATTCAAGCCGACTTGACCAGCGTAAGTGTTATTTACCACCGCCAAATCAACATCGTCTAACGCTTTAGCTGCCACAGAGGTATCCACTTCTTGAATTTTGAGGTTTTTCGGATTTTCAACAATATCTAATGAGGTCGCAAATAAGCTGGTGTTATCTTTGAGTTTAATCAAGCCTTGCTTTTCAAGCAGGATCAACGCTCGGGCGAGGTTGCTCGGATCGTTCGGCACAGCCACGACCGCCCCTTCGGCTAAATCTGCGGCATTTTTGATTTTTTTGGAGTAACCGGCTAACGGGTAAACAAAAGTGTTGCCGACAATCACTAAATTATTCAAATTTTTGGTGGCGGAGTCTTTATCCAAATAAGGTTTGTGTTGGAAAGCGTTAGCGTCTAAATCGCCTTTGCTTACCGCCGTATTTGGCAGGGCGTAGTCGTTAAACAGCACAAATTCCACCTCTAAACCGTATTGTGCTTTGGCAATTTGCGCCGCTTTTTCCGCTACGGTATGTTCAGGGCCGGACATTACGCCGACTTTGATTTTTTGTGTTGCTGCCGAGCTTTGCGGGCTTTTTTCGTCTTTACAGCCCGTTAATGCCAAAGCAGAAACGAGGGCGATACCGATGATTTTTTTGAAGTTCATAGGAGATCCTTATGTTGTGTTTACAAAAGAAAAGGGTTAGCGATGATCGTAACGTTTGGCGAGGTTATCGCCTACTTTTTGGCTAATCATCACAATCGCGACAATAATGACAGTAGCGATCCATTTGACATAAACCATATTACGATGCTCGCCGTAGCTAATTGCCAAATTTCCCAAGCCGCCGCCGCCGACTGCGCCCGCCATTGCCGAGTAGCCAATTAACGCCACGAGGGTGAGGGTAATGCCGTTGATTAAAATCGGCAGGGATTCCGGCAGATAGAATTTGGTAACAACCTGCCAGTTGGTTGCCCCCATTGATTTTGCCGCTTCGGTTAAACCGCTTGGGATTTCAAGTAGCGCATTGGCGGTTAAACGGGCAAAGAACGGAATAGCAGAGACGCTTAACGGCACGATCGCCGCCGTTGTGCCTAAGGTTGTGCCGACTAATAAGCGAGTAAACGGCAAGAGTACCACCAATAAAATGATAAACGGCACGGAACGCCCGATGTTGATGATCACATCTAATACTTGGTGTAAGCCTTTATGTTCTAAAATTTCACCTTTACCGGTTAAAAAGGCGACAAAGCCGATCGGCAAGCCGACTACCACGGCAAGCAAGGTTGCTACAAAGCCCATATAGAGCGTTTCTAAGGTGGACAATGCCACTAATTCCCACATTTTCGGGGTGAGTTGGTTGAGAAAATCAGCCCACATAGCCAAGCACCTCCACTTTTACATTATTATCAATTAAATAGAATTTTGCCTCGGCAATCGCATCGCTGTCGCCTTCCACTTCCGCAATCACAAAGCCGAATTTCACCCCGCCGGCATAGTCGATTTGCGACATTAAAATGCTGAAATCAATGCCGAATTTTTTTGATGCGTGGGAAAGTAGCGGCGCATCGACAGAGCGACCGGTAAATTCAAACTTGATAATCGGTTTGTAATGGCTCTCGCTGACCGTTGGGGAGAGCTGATCGATATATTCCTGCGGCAGCTCAATATGGAATGTCGATTGGATAAAGCGTTGTGCCAACTCGGTTTTCGGGTTGGAAAAAATCTCGCTGACCGAACCGCTTTCAACAAGGCGACCTTTATCAATCACCGCCACCCGATCACAAATACGTTTCACCACGTCCATTTCGTGAGTAATCAGTAAAATAGTTAATCCGAGCCGTTTGTTGATCTCTTTGAGTAGCTGCAAAATCGCTTGGGTAGTGGCGGGATCGAGGGCGCTAGTGGCTTCATCGCAGAGTAATACTTGCGGATCGCTGGCAAGTGCGCGGGCAATCGCCACCCGCTGTTTTTGCCCGCCGGATAGGTTGCTTGGGTAAACGTCCCGTTTATCCGCCAGCCCGACTAAGCTCAATAGTTCGGTAACTTTTTTCTCAATATTGGCTTTCGGCGTATGGCTTAATTCCAAAGGCAATGCCACATTTTCAAATACGGTGCGTGATGATAACAGGTTGAAATGCTGGAAAATCATTGCGATTTGGCGGCGTGCGAGAATTAACTCGTTTTCGGATAAGGCGGTTAAATCTTTGCCGTCAATGATCACTTGCCCCATTGTTGGGCGTTCAAGTAGGTTCACACATCGAATGAGGGTACTTTTACCCGCACCGGACGAGCCGATTACCCCATAAATCGTGCCTTTCGGAACAGTTAAATTCACGTTATCCAACGCCGTGATTTTCTGTCCTTTGACCTCAAATTGTTTGCTGATTTGCTTCAGCTCAATCATAAGAATAAATCTCGCTTATTAAATAAATGACGTTTTGTATTTTAGACGTCTAGATAGCTATGTCAATCGGCAAAAAGAAATTTTTTATGCAATTTGGCTATTTATTTAAGTGGAAATTTAATGCTTGTCTCGGCTTGAGCCTAAATAGATAGCAAGCAGCGTCAAAAATGCTCCGCACCATCGGGAAGCGTTAATCGGTTTTGCCAGCCAAAATGCGTCAATCAATAATGCCGCAATAGGTTCGGTTAGTAATAACAACCCAGTTAATCCAAGGCTTAATTTGGGAATGGTGTAGGCAATCAGCCCCCACGCAATACATTGCATTACAATGCCGTAAATCACGATTAAACCAACGTCTTTGGCGGTGGTTGGGTAAAGCGTGTCAGCGTTCAGCCACAACGCAGGCAAAATCAGTGCCAATGCGCCGCTGAAACTGATAATCCACATTAACGGGAAAAGGGCGATTGGCTGGGCTTGGTGTGCCTGACGAATCGCCGCCATTGAACCGGCCAAGCACGCACCGGAGAGCAGCCCGATAAAAATGCCGTAACCGCCTTGTAGATTGTGGCTAAGTTCGGGGCTGGCGATCAGCAGCACGCCGATAACCGCGAGTATCAGGCTGAACAGTTGCATTTTGCTCTGCTTTTCGTGGAAAAACAGCCAACCGATTGCGGCTAAAAAGAAGATTTGCAAACTGTTCAGTAGTGTCGAAATGCCCGGCCCGACGGCGTGGATACTTTCGTGCCAAAAGGCAAGATCGAAAGCGAGCAAAACCCCCGATAATGCCGCCCAACCGATTGCCTTACGGTTGCGAGGAAGCGGTTTGCGGTACAGTTTAAGTAACAACCAAAAAATGCCGGTGGCAATCAACAGCCGCCAAAATGCGATGGCATAAGTACCGACCGGCACAAATTTGACGATAAGGCTGCCTAGCCCGAATAACACACAGCCCAAAATCAGTAAGAGTGCCGCAGAGCGATCTTTCATTACAACCCCCCTAGGCTTCAACAATGCGAGAAAACAGGCAACGGATTTTTTCGGCATCTTTCACCCCTTTGGCACTTTCTACGCCGGAGTTGAGATCCACGCCTAAGCAGCCTTGTGCAAGGGCAGCGTCAATATTGTGAAGCCCGATCCCGCCGGCAAGTAATGCTTTGGGTTTGATTTCGCTCGGAATGCAGTGCCAATCAAAGCTCACGCCCGTGCCGCCTTGTTGCCCTGCGGTTTTGCTATCCAATACATAGCGTGAGATGAGCGGGTTATCCGAAAAATGGCACTCGGTTTGGTTCGGCTCAATCGAAACCGCACGCCAGATCTGTGTTTGCTCCCCCAGCTTTGTACGCAGCGTTTCAATGTAGCTATCATCTTCATTACCGTGTAGCTGTACGGCATAGAGTTCGAGCTGTTTTGCCATTTTTTCGACAAATTCGACCGCTTGATCTTGGAATACGCCGACAAACCGCAGCGGTGCTTGGGTTACCAGTTCTTGCGCTTGGCGTAGCGACACGGCTCGGGGCGAGTTTTCGGCAAAGATCAGCCCGCCGTATAGCGCCCCTGTCTGATAGGCGGTACTGACATCTTGCGGGCGGGTTAAACCGCACACTTTATTTTCACCATAGATAATGGCTCTGACCGCACCGTTGAGATCGGCATTCCCCATTAAACTGCTGCCGATGAGAAAGCCGTGTGCGAACGGTTTGATTTGCCGCACTTGTTGATGATTATAAATGCCGGATTCGCTAATCAGACGTGTGTCGGGCGGAATGCGATCTTGGTATTTTTCGACCAAACGGACAATGCGCTGCATATCAATCGACAAATCGTGCAAGTTGCGGTTATTAACGCCGATTACTTTGGCTTGCAGGGCAAGCGCCCGTTCAAATTCCTGCTCGTTGCTGGTTTCGGTCAAAACCCCCATTCCAAGTGAGTGGGCAATGTCGCTTAACCGGCGGTAGCTTTCATCGTCCAGTACCGACAGCATCAGTAAAACGGCATCGGCTTGATAGTAGCGGGCAAGATAGATTTGATAAGGCGAGATAATAAAATCTTTACATAACACGGGCTGGCTGACTTGGCGGCGGACTTGCTCAAGATAGCGGAAATCCCCTTGGAAATAGGCTTCGTCAGTCAGTACCGAGATCACGGCGGCATAATGGCGATACATCTGCGCAATCGCTTCTAAATTAAAATCAGCACGGATTAACCCTTTAGACGGCGAGGCTTTTTTACACTCCAAAATATAGACCGGACGCGGATGCGAACCGACCGATAAGGCGTGATAAAAATCACGATCGCAGGCGGTCAGTTGTGCTTGAAAATCGGCAAGGGGCAAGCGTTGCTGTTGCTCGGCGAGCCAAACGGCTTTGTCTTTAACAATCTTTTGGAGAATGGTGGGTTGATTTTGCATATTTTATCCTTATATTTTGCCGCTAATGTACGCTTTATAAAGGATAATCTATGAAAACTCAAGTCGGCGCACTGCTGGGGGAATTGCAAATTGCCTTGAGGGTGCATCAATTATGGGAAGAAACACCGCCCTCGCCGGAGAAATTAGCCAATACCGATCCGTTTTGTGTGAACGTGCTGACCCCAAGCCAATGGTTGCAGTGGATTTTTATCCCCAGAATGCAGGCAATATTGGAGGCAGGGGCAGAGCTGCCACGCAATTTTGCGATTACGCCGTATTTGGAAGAAGCCTTGAAAGACGAGCCGTATTTAGCGGCGTTACACCAGCCGTTGCTCAAGCTCGAAACCCTCTTGAAAACCGAATGATGCTGGATATTCTCTACCACGACGAGCAGTTGATTGTAATAAACAAACCGGCGGGAATGCTGGTGCATCGAAGCTGGTTGGATAAGCACGAAACCGTGTTTGCGATGCAAAGCCTGCGGGATCAAATCGGGCAGCACGTTTTCCCGATTCATCGGCTTGACCGCCCGACCTCGGGCGTATTACTGTTCGCCCTTGACAGTGATACTGCCCGCATTATGAGCCAACAATTTGAACACCATCAGGTGGAAAAACAGTATTTGGCGGTGGTGCGGGGTTATCTGAACGGCGAGGGGCGTATTGATTATCCGCTCAAAGTGCAACTGGACAAAATTGCGGATAAATTTTCCCAGCCGAAAGCAGCACAACCGGCGGTAACCGACTATGCTACTTTAGCACAGGTTGAAATGCCCTATCCGGCAGGGAAATTTGCCACTGCCCGTTATAGCTTAGTGAAATTGATCCCGAAAACCGGACGAAAACATCAACTTCGCCGCCATTTAAAGCACCTGTTTCACCCGATTATGGGCGATACCAATTACGGCGATTTACATCAAAATCGCGCATTAACGGCAAATATCGGCGTGGATCGGCTCTTTTTACACGCACGCAGTTTGCAGTTTACCCACCCTTATAATTTGCAAAAAATGACGATAAACGCACCGCTTGATAGCCAGTGGCAGCAGCTTTTTGCACGGTTTGGCTGGTCGTTTCCCGATTTTTATTAGACAGATGAGATCAAATATGGATAATGCACTTTTAAGTTTAACCCACGAGCAGCAGCAACAGGCTGTGGAACAGATTCGAGCCTTGATGCAGCAGGGGATCAGTAGTGGTGAGGCGATCGCTATCGTTGCTAAACAGTTGCGAGAGGCACATCAACAACAATCGTTATCGGAGTCGTAGAATGAAGAAATCTTTAGTCGCATTGGCATTTTTGTCCGCCTCAGTGTTTGCAAGCAGTGAGCCGCAAGTGAGCCAAACAATCCCACAAAATGCGCCGGTATTGCGTTTTGGAGTAGTGGACACCAGTAATAAAATCGCACAGGAGGTCGGGCTGACCTATTCTATTGCGAATAAACACCACGAATTATGTTGGACGGCATTTAATCTGCCGTTCCAAATGCAGAATAAAGTAGTTGAAGTTTTTATTTCGCCAAAGGCTGCACAATTCACGTCTGCCGGTGCAACGGTAGCATATTCAAAAGATAAGAAAACCCATACCATCACTACAATGATGCCAAATCGGCAAGAAACAGTCGGCAAATGTTGGCGCTTTGATAAAAATGACCCTTTGGGCAAATATAAGGTCGATATTCGGGTCGATGATATTATTTTTCCGACCCAAACTTTTGAGTTAGTCAAATAATTAAAGGCGCGTTTGCGCCTTTTCTTTTCACTTAGCGGAGGGCGAGCGAACGCATTATCGCAAGGTTGCGGGTTAAATAGGTGTAACTGTAAAGATAATCCACGGAGTCAATCGGTTGATCGGGATTTTGCTGATGATATAGGGCGATCAGTGCGGGATCTTGGGTAAGTCGGATAAAATCCACCAGTTGCTGTTCAAATTGATATTGAGCCGTAGGGGAGAGCGCTTTCTCATTGCAAGCGGTCAGTTTTGCGATATTTTTTGCAATCTCTGCGGCGTTGCCGACCAAATAGCCCCGTTGCGCTTTGCTCAAGCTGCTCAACCATATTCCAGAGGCATTTGGCAGGGTGTCGAGCAGATCAAACAAATCGGCAATTTTCCCCTGTTTTAGCTCAAATTCCAACTCGCAAATAGGGGCTTTGCCGAAAGTGTTTTTGATCCAACCTTGATCGAGAGCGATTTCAATCTGCGAGCCGTGGTAGGCCACCAGCCAATATTGCCGCTCAAAATCGGTGCTGAAAATGGGGTGAAGCTCGCCAATATCTCCAAATTGGAGCTGATAATGCGCTACAAGGGCGGCGAAATCCGGTTGGTTGTTCGGCAACGCTAAATTGTATTCAGGCCGAATATGCAAACCGCCGACAATATTACCGGCGGTTTTGAGCGTCAGCTCGTGCCGATGATTTTTCGTTCGCACCCTTAGCCCCATTTTATGACGAGCAAAAAATTGATCGGCGGTGTCGTAGTAGCAATTTGCCAGCAGATCCTGCCCTTGTGCAAGGCTCGGCAAACGGGCGAGCCAATCTAACATCACAGGAATATTGTCCGCATTCAGCATCAATTTCAATTCAATTTCGTTTTCCATTTATCCCCCTGTTTTTCTAGGCTTTAAACTGATTATTTGCTATATTTTAACGAATTTTTGTTTATTGACCGATAAAATGTTTCATCAATTACAACACAAACTGCACCGCTTTGTGCAACGCGGGCTAGACAACCATTTACGTTTGGCCGTAACCGGTTTGAGCCGCAGCGGTAAAACCGCCTTTATCACCAGCTTGGTCGATCAACTGTTGCATATCAATACACAAGAGAATGCCCATCTCAACCTGTTTTTGCCGGCTCGCAGCGGGCAAATTCTCTCGGTCAAGCGGGTAGAACAGCAAGATTTAACCATTCCCCGTTTTGAATATGATAAAAACCGCCAATGTTTAGAGACAGAGCCGCCGCACTGGCCGGCTTCGACCACCGGAATCAGCGAAATCCGCTTGGCAATTCGCTATCAGCGGCGGGATAGCCTGTTACGCCATTTCAAAGAACAAAGCACCTTATATTTGGATATTTTTGACTATCCGGGGGAATGGTTGTTGGATTTGCCGTTGCTATCGCAATCGTTCAAACAGTGGTCGCAGGCACAGCAGGCGGTGCATCACGGCGAGCGGGCAAAATTGGCGCAGACGTGGCAGACGAAGGTGGAAGGGCTTGATTTAGCGGCGAAAGCCGATGAAAATCAACTGGCTGCGTTAAGTGCGGAATATACCGACTATTTGCTGACCTGCAAAGCCGCCGGAATGCAATATATCCAGCCGGGGCGTTTTGTTTTGCCCAACAGTGAGCGGGGAGCGCCGGTTTACCAATTTTTCCCGCTACTGCATTTGAATGAGGAACAGTGGCAGAGCTTGGAAAACAGCCCGCCGCACAGTATTTTTCAGACCCTAAAAAAGCGTTATGCCCACTATCAGCAGAAAATTGTTAAACCGTTTTACCAAGATTATTTTGCGCAATTCGATCGTCAAGTGATTTTAGCCGATTGCCTGACACCGCTTAATCACAGCCACGAAGCGTTTATTGAGATGAAAATCGGCTTGCAACAGCTCTTTAAACATTTTCATTATGGCAGCCGCTCCTTGTTCAACCGTTTGTTCTCCGCCCAAATCGACAAGTTGTTATTTGTTGCCAGCAAAGCGGATCACATCACGGCGGATCAAATTCCCCATTTAGAAAGCCTAATGCGCCAGTTGGTACAGGAAGGAGGGCGGCACGCAGAATTTGACGGGATTGAAACCGCTTTTCAAGCGATTGCCGCAATTCGGGCGACCGAAGCGGTCATTGCCACCCAAAATGGCGAGAAATTTAAGGCAATAAGGGGAACGCGCAGCCGAGATAACAAGCAGATTACCCTCTACCCCGGCAGTGTGCCGAGCCGACTACCCAGCCCGAGCTACTGGCAAACTAATCGGTTTGAGTTTGATCAGTTTGAACCCCGTAAACTTGATTTTGCCGATGCCATTCCGCATTTCCGAATGGATGCCGTGTTGCAATTTATCCTAGCGGATCAATTTGATTAGCGGCTAGAAGCGGATCGATAGCGGGGATTTTTTGCAATATGTGCCGTAAGCCGATCACTCAATGGTAACAGCTTGCAAAGCGGCATTGGATAGGTGGGGCGATGTTTTGCAAATTTTCCGACATAAACGCCCGCTTGTGAATTTCAACTTTGTGCTATTTAGGGTACAATCTTGGGCAATTTTGATAGATGAATTGGGATTATGAGTAAAAAACCAAAGGTGGCGTCCAATACGATTGCCCTGAATAAACGGGCTCGCCACGAATATTTTATTGAAGATGAAATTGAAGCAGGGCTTGAACTGCAAGGCTGGGAAGTGAAGTCTATGCGGGCGGGCAAAGCAAATATTAGCGATAGTTATGTGATTTTCCGCAACGGTGAGGCTTTTTTGTTCGGGGCGATGATTACGCCGTTGAATGTTGCTTCAACCCATATTGTCTGCGATCCGACTCGCACCCGTAAGTTATTGTTAAATAAGCGGGAATTGGATTCCCTGTTCGGAAAAGTGAACCGAGACGGCTTTACAGTAGTTGCCCTCTCGCTCTATTGGAAACAGGCGTGGGCTAAGGTCAAAATCGGATTGGCGAAAGGGAAAAAACTGCACGATAAGCGGGAAGACGTGAAGGATCGTGAGTGGAAAATCGCCAAAGATCGAATTATGAAAAATGCTAACAGATAATTAAGGATACACAATGATTGATCAAAATCTTCTTCGGACACATTTAGATGAAGTCGCCCAAATTCTCAAGACAAAACGCAGTTTCAGTTTAGACGCACAAAAGGTTGCCGCCCTTGAGGAACAGCGTAAAGCCTTGCAGGTCAAAACAGAAACCTTGCAGGCAGAGCGTAATGCCCGTTCCAAAAATATCGGGGCGGCGAAAGCCCGTGGCGAAGATATTAGCGCCCTGTTAGCAGAAGTGGATTCAATGGGCGATGCTCTCGTCCAAGCAAAAGCGGAGCTGGATAAAGTGCAGGGGGAAGTGCGTGAATTATTGTTATCCATTCCGAATTTGCCGGCGGAAGAAGTGCCGATTGGTAAAGATGACAGTGAAAACGTAGAAATTTCCCGTTGGGGAACGCCTCGTCAGTTTGATTTTGAGGTCAAAGATCACGTCAGCCTTGGCGAGCAGTTAGTCGGCTTGGATTTTCCGGCTGGGGTGAAATTGACCGGCAGCCGTTTTGTGGTGATGAAAGGACAAATTGCCCGTTTACACCGTGCATTGAGTCAATTTATGTTGGATTTACACACCGAGCAGCACGGCTATACGGAAACCTATGTGCCTTATTTGGTCAATCACGACACCCTGTACGGCACAGGGCAATTACCGAAATTTGGCGAAGATCTGTTCCATACCCAGCCGCTTGAAGGGCAAGATCCGAATGAAGTGCAAAAACCGTATGCACTGATTCCGACCGCCGAAGTGCCGGTAACCAATTTAGTGAGAGATGAGATCTTAGATGAAGAGAGCTTACCGCTCAAATATACCGCTCACACTCCGTGTTTCCGTGCGGAAGCGGGGTCTTACGGGCGTGATACGCGTGGCTTAATCCGAATGCACCAATTTGATAAAGTGGAAATGGTGCAAATCGTTGCACCGGAAAAATCAATGGAAGCGTTGGAAGAATTAACCGGACACGCTGAAAACGTGCTGCAATTACTTGGCTTGCCGTATCGCAAAATGTTGCTTTGCTCCGGCGATATGAGCTTTAGTGCGGCGAAAACCTACGATTTGGAAGTCTGGCTGCCGGCACAAAACACCTACCGTGAAATTTCGTCTTGCTCAAATATGTGGGATTTCCAAGCCCGCCGTATGCAAGCCCGTTGCAAAGCCAAAGGCGAGAAGAAAACCCGCCTTGTGCATACGCTGAACGGTTCAGGGTTGGCTGTCGGTCGGACATTAGTGGCCGTGTTGGAAAACTACCAAAATGCGGACGGTTCAATCACCGTGCCGGAGGTATTACGCCCTTATATGAACGGCTTGGACGTGATTAAATAATTTCGTCAATCCGAGCAAAGTTGCTTGCTTAACGGAGAGAGAACGGGTAAAATATCGCCCGTTTTTCTCTCATTAGAGAGATTGAGGTATCATAGCTTCTGCAAGCGGTATGATCGTGAATAAAATTTACAAGAGGAATGTATTATTAAACCTGTCAAACGTGTTCAGACAAATCGGGCTCATCGCATCAATGATGAGATTCGTGTAAAAGAGGTTCGTTTAACCGACCAAGACGGCGAACAAATCGGGATTGTGTCTATTCAAGAAGCCTTGGCAAAAGCCGAAGAAGCGGAATTAGACTTAGTTGAAATCAGCCCAAATGCCGAGCCGCCTGTTTGTCGTATTATGAACTACGGTAAGTTTATTTACGAAAAGACCAAATCCGCAAAAGAGCAGAAGAAAAAGCAGAAAGTTGTGCAGGTGAAGGAAATTAAATTCCGTCCCGGCACAGACGAAGGCGACTATCAGGTAAAACTACGCAGCCTGATTCGCTTTTTGGAAGACGGGGATAAAGCTAAAATCACGGTTCGCTTCCGCGGACGTGAAATGGCTCACCAAGAAATTGGAATGGACGTGCTGGAACGTGTTAAAAACGATTTAGCCGAGCTTGCCGTGGTGGAATCCGCACCGGGCAAACTTGAAGGCCGCCAAGTAGTTATGGTGCTTGCCCCGAAAAAGAAATAATTAGTGCAGTTCAAGTAAGCAAGCGGGCAGATTGGTAAAATTGTTTGCAAATCTCACCGCTTGGTTCGCCTAATTATAATGATGTTAAACAACAATGCGGAGTTATTAAACAATGCCAAAAATTAAAACAGTACGTGGTGCTGCTAAGCGTTTCAAAAAAACAGCGTCCGGCGGTTTCAAACGTAAACAATCTCACTTACGTCACATTTTGACTAAGAAAACCACTAAACGTAAACGTCATTTACGTCATAAATCAATGGTTGCGAAAGCAGACCAAGTATTAGTCGTTGCCTGCTTACCATACGCATAAGCGTATTAAGCTCAACGTACGGTTAGTCGATTTTTTTAGTTTTTATAAATGTAGGACTTTAGGTTCTAAAATAACGTAGGAGATTTAAATAATGGCTCGTGTAAAACGTGGTGTTATTGCAAGAGCACGCCATAAGAAAGTTCTTAAGGCTGCTAAAGGTTATTATGGTGCACGTTCACGCGTGTATCGCGTTGCTTTCCAAGCCGTTGTTAAAGCGGCACAATATGCTTACCGTGACCGCCGTCAGCGTAAACGTCAATTCCGTCAATTATGGATTGCGCGTATCAATGCGGCAGCACGTCAAAACGGCTTATCTTACAGCAAATTTATCAACGGCTTGAAAAAAGCGTCTGTTGAGATCGACCGTAAGATTTTAGCGGATATCGCTGTATTTGATAAAGTCGCTTTCGCTGCATTAGTTGAGAAAGCAAAATCTGCACTTTAATCGTTAAAGTCGGATAAATGAGGGACGCTGAAAAGCGTCCTTTTTTATTATCCGTAACTATTTCAGTTCTTTGCAAAAAATTGCTAGAATCTTACCGCTTGTATTTTAAAAGGAAATGTTATGACTAAACACTATGATTATATTGCCATTGGCAGTGGTAGCGGCGGGATTGCCTCCGTTAATCGTGCGGCAAGCTACGGCAAAAAATGTGCGATTATTGAAGCCAAACAACTTGGCGGGACTTGTGTTAATGTCGGCTGCGTGCCGAAAAAAGTGATGTTTTACGGTGCGCAGATTGCCGAAGCCATTCACCAATATGCGCCGGATTACGGCTTTGATGTGAAAGTGAATAATTTCAGTTTTGCAAAGTTAGTCGAAAATCGCACCGCTTACATTAGCCGGATTCACACCTCTTACCATAATGTGTTAGCCAAAAATAATATTGATGTGATCAACGGTTTTGCCAAGTTTGTGAATGCCAATACCCTTGAGGTGAACGGCGAGCAGATCACCGCCGATCACATTTTGATTGCCACCGGCGGGCGTCCGAGCCGCCCGAACATTAAAGGGGCGGAATACGGCATTGATTCGGACGGGGTGTTTGAACTGACGACGTTACTAAAGCGAGTGGCGGTTGTCGGTGCGGGTTATATTGCGGTGGAGCTGGCGGGCGTGATGAATAGCCTTGGGGCAGAAACGCATTTATTTGTGCGCCAGCACGCCCCATTGCGTCAATTTGATCCGCTGATTGTGGAAACATTGCTTGAGGTAATGGCTCAAGACGGCATTCACTTACACAGCCATTCTATTCCGCAAGAAGTGGTAAAAAATGCGGATAATTCCCTCACACTCAAGTTAGAAAACGGCAACGAGCAGACGGTCGATTGCTTAATTTGGGCGATTGGGCGTGAACCGGCAACGGATAACATCAATCTGGACGCGGCAGGTGTAGCGACAAACGCACGCGGCTTTATTAAGGTGGATAAATTCCAAAATACCAATGTGGCGGGGATTTATGCAGTCGGCGATATTATCGAGGGCGGTATTGAGCTGACGCCGGTGGCGGTTGCGGCAGGGCGTAGATTGTCCGAACGGTTATTTAACAACAAACCGAACGAGCATTTGGATTACAACCTTGTGCCGACCGTTGTGTTCAGCCACCCGCCGATTGGCACGATCGGTTTAACCGAGTCGAAAGCGATTGAGCAGTATGGGGCGGAAAATGTGAAAGTGTACCAGTCATCGTTTACGCCGATGTACAGTGCCGTAACACAACACCGCCAGCCGTGCCGAATGAAGTTAGTGTGTGTCGGCGCAGAGCAAAAGGTGGTCGGCTTACACGGCATAGGCTTCGGCGTTGATGAGATGATTCAAGGCTTTGCGGTGGCGATCAAAATGGGCGCGACCAAAGCCGATTTTGATAATACGGTTGCCATTCACCCGACCGGTTCGGAAGAATTTGTTACAATGCGTTAATTATTTGGCGAGTAGGCAACTATTCGCCTTTTTTGAGGAAATTAAAATGAAAAAAATCATCACGCTAATGGGATTAGCGTTGTTACTGTCCGGGTGCGACGGGAATGAAAAAAACAGCGTGCCGACAGGGAGTACGCCGAGCAGTTCGCAATCAGAACCACAAGCTAAGCCTGTCGAGGCGGTGAAAAATGCGAATGAGGAAAGTACGGTAACGGTGCAGGCGGATAAAACGACAAATGAAGCAGAAAGCGTGCAAGCGGTCAGTTCTGCGCCAACATCTGCAAATGCTGCTACGGATCAAAATAGTACGCAGGCAAAGCCGGCGGCAGATAATCCGGTATCGCCCGCTACTGAAAATGCCGAGCCGACAGCCACGGAGAAAGCCGTTGAAGTCAAACGGGAGAATACGGCAGTAAAAACAGCGGTTGCGAAAACGGCTCAAGTGAGCGAACGGAAAGCGCCGAAAAAAGCAATACCGGCAAAAGAGCAGGTGAAAAAAGAGCAACATCAGCGGGTAAAATCGGCAGCCTCGTACAGTAATGCGGAAAACGAGTCAGGTTTGTCTGAAGAAGAATTGCGAGTCGGTGCACAGCAGCCGCTTTCCATTGATGAAATTAATCATCTGAAAACCCAGTGCCGTTATCCGTTTATGTCCGATAGAGAGATGCAACTCTACCGTTGTTTTCCGGTAAAGGTTAATCAATAATTCATTGCTAAAACAGCAAAAAATAAAGCCCTCGCAATGCGGGGGCTTTTGTTAGAAACGTTATGCCTAAACTAAGGTTAGGCAACGTAATAAGCTGCTTTAGCTTTTTGCAATTTCTGATAGGCTGCCAACAGTTTTTGGTGAGCTGCCATATTGGTGAGGCTTTCGTCCGAGCCTTGTAAACCGTGGAACGGATTGCCGCCGTTTACCGCATTCCAGGCAAATTCAACCGCTTGTTGCCCGTACATTTTCTCAAAAACAGCGCGATATTGTGTCGGTTCACGGCTTTCGTCAAGGAACAGCTCTAAGCTACTGATTAAGCAACGGTAGTAGTTGTTGCGTTCAGGGTTGAATACGCTGGCGTTCATATTTGCCGTCCAGCTCGCCCAATCCAATGCCTCTTCTAAATTGCCTAAGGCGAGGTGCAGCATTGATTTTAATTCCCCAATCCGTAGCGTTTGGAGTGCCGACCCTTTATCCGCCACCACACCGATAAATTCACGCACACGGGTGAGATCGTCAATCCCCTGTTCGTCTAATTCATCCAATAATGTTTGATAAGTTTCACGATCGTGATGGAAATACGGCAGATCAAGCAAGATTTCACGCCAGTCCATTCCCATATTGTTGTTGGCATAAATGAGATCATCGGACGGGTAGATGTTCGACATTCCCGGCGCAAGAATGCGGCAGGCATACACGCCGAGATGTTCATAATCCATAATATAGACTTCTTGGTTATGCTTGTTGAAAATCTCCATTAAGTTGGCAAATTCCTGTTCCGTTGTGCCGGCAAAATCCCAGTGTACAAAGGGGTAATCGGCATCACGTTTGAAAAGATCCCACGAAATCAGACCGCTTGAGTCGATGAAATGGGTCTCTAAATTGGCGTGGTCGGCAACGTCATCATTGTTGAAAGACGGCGGGGCGAAAACGTCCAAATCTTTTAGGCTACGTCCTTGCAGCAGCTCGGTAACGGTACGCTCAAATGCCACTTGGAAGTGCGGGTGCGCGCCGAAAGAGGCGAAGCAAGTGCCGTTGTGCGGGTTGAGTAAAATCACGCAGATAACCGGAAATTCGCCGCCGAGGGAGGCATCGTAGCAGAGGATTGGAAAGCCTTCTTGTTCCAGTTTTTCAATCGAGGCTTTAATGGTCGGGTAGCCGTCAATCACGGACTGCGGAATTTCCGGTAGGCTGATTGCCTCGGTGATAATGCGGTTTTTGACATAGCGTTCAAACACTTCCGACAAACCTTGTACTCTGGCTTCGTTTTTGGTATTGCCGGCTGACATTCCGTTCGACACAAACAGATTGCCGATAATACTTTGCGGGATATAAACCCTTTGTTGATCGGACTGGCGGGTGTAAGGCAAGGCAACAATACCCCGCTCGACATTCCCCGATTGTAGATCGATCAGTAAATCGGGCGTCAGTTCACCGTTCGGGTTGAAATATTGGTGTAAAAACGGATCTAACAGCCCGCTTGGGAGCGTTTCTTCGTCCTCAACCGCAAACCATTTTTCGTTTGGGTAGTGAACAAATTCACTGTCGGCGATTGCTTTGCCTAAATAGAAATCCGCCCAAAAATAGTTGGTGGATAAACGCTCAAAATATTCACCCAACGCGGAAGCAAGGGCGGCTTTTTGGCTTGCGCCTTTGCCGTTAGAGAAGCATTGCGGGCAGTCGGCATCACGGATATGCACCGACCAGACGTTCGGCACGGGGTTGAGCCACGAGGCTTCTTCAATATTAAAGCCCAAATTCTTCAGCTTGGTTTGAAAGCCGGCGATACTGTCTTCAAGGGCGGCATCTTTGCCCAAAATAAAGGTTTGCGTCATAGTTTTTCTCAATTAACCAAAATAGCGTGCAGACTACCAAATTCCGCTGCGGAAATAAAACGATAGTCGGTATTTTGCAAAAAAATTTCACAAACCGACCGCGTGTTAGTGATAAAATCTTCGCCGAATTTCAGTTTTGTCAAGATAAACCAAATGAATTGCGAATTATTAGTGAATGTTACGCCGAGCGAAACTCGGGTGGCGTTAGTTGAAAACGGGGTATTGAAAGAGCTGCACGTGGAGCGGGAGGCGAAACGGGGCATTGTCGGCAATATTTATAAAGGGCGGATTACCCGTGTGCTGCCGGGAATGCAGTCGGCATTTGTTGATATCGGCTTGGAAAAAGCAGCGTTTTTGCATGCTTCGGATATTGTTTCGCACACAGAATGTGTCGATGAAAATGAGAAAAAACAATTTGTGGTGAAAAATATCAGCGAGCTGGTGCGGGAAGGGCAGGATATTGTGGTGCAAGTGGTGAAAGATCCGCTCGGCACAAAAGGGGCAAGATTGACTACCGATATTACCTTGCCTTCTCGTTATTTAGTCTTTATGCCGGAAAACAGCCACGTCGGTGTGTCGCAGCGGATTGAGAGCGAAGACGAGCGTAACCGCCTAAAAGCGTTGGTTGAACCCTATTGCGATGAGCTAGGCGGTTTTATCGTGCGTACGGCGGCGGAGGAGGTAAGCGAGGAGAGCTTGCAACAAGATGTTGCCTTTCTGAAACGCTTGTGGCGGAAAGTGCTGGAACGTAAAGCGAAATACCCTGCCAAATCAATGCTTTATGGCGAGTTGGCGTTGGCGCAGCGGGTTTTGCGGGATTTTGTCGGCACGCGCATTCATTCCATTCAGATTGATTCAAAAATGACCTATGAACAGGTGAAAGAATTTTTAGCGGAATTTATGCCGGAACTAACCGATACGGTGCGTTTATATAGCGGTAAGCAGCCACTATTTGATCTGTATTCGATTGAAGAAGGGATTCAAAAAGCGTTGGACAAACGGGTAGATCTGAAATCGGGCGGCTATTTAATTATTGAGCAGACCGAGGCGATGACGACGATTGATATTAACACCGGTGCTTTTGTCGGGCATCGTAATTTAGCCCATACGATTTTTAACACCAATATTGAGGCAACACAGGCGATTGCTCACCAGTTACAGCTACGCAATTTGGGCGGGATTATCATTATTGATTTTATTGATATGCAAGAAGATGAACATCGCCAGCGGGTGTTGGAATCGTTGCAACTAGCCTTGAAAGGCGATCGGGTAAAAACTAATGTAAACGGCTTTACCCAACTCGGCTTAGTGGAGATGACCCGCAAACGCACACGGGAAAGTTTAGAGCGGGTGCTTTGTTGTGATTGCCCGTCTTGCAAAGGGCGTGGCACGATCAAGAGTATTGAAACCGTTTGCTATGAAATCCTGCGGGAAGTGGTGCGGGTGCATCATTTGTATCCGTCCGAGCGCTATGTGGTTTATGCGGCAAGAACGGTGGCGGAGTATTTGATTAACGAAGAATCCCACGCCTTATTGGCGGAATTGGAAGTCTTTTTGGGGAAAAAAGTCGAAATCAAATCGGAAAGTTATTATCACCAAGATCAATTTGATGTGGTGGTGATGTAGTTTGAAATAAGTGGTGAAAAATCAATCGTTTTTGCGATAAATTTCTTGCAAAATGACGGGGGTAACTTAGAATGGCGAACACCTTTCTTGGGGAAAGGTTGTCAAACTTTGGAGTAATCCAACCGCTTGTTTTCATCACTAGGAGAAACTTAAATGAAAAAATGGGCTGTGGCTTTAACATCGGGAATGGTAATGTTCAGTGCCAATGCAATGTCGCAAGAGAGCGTACACCTTTACACTTGGACGGAGTATGTGCCGGAAGGTTTGCTTGAGCAATTTACCAAAGAGACGGGCATCAAAGTTGTTGTATCGACCCTTGAATCAAACGAGACAATGTATGCAAAACTCAAAATTCAAGGCAAAGACGGCGGCTACGATGTGATTGCGCCGACTAACTATTTTGTGTCAAAAATGGCGCGTGAAGGGATGTTAATGGAGTTGGATCACAGTAAATTACCGGTGATCAAAGAGCTTAATCCGGATTGGTTGGACAAACCTTATGATAAAGGCAATAAATACTCTTTACCTCAGTTATTAGGCGCACCGGGTATTGCTTATAATACCGGAAGCTATCAAGGTAGCAGCTTCACGTCTTGGGGCGATTTATGGAAAGAAGAGTACAAGGGTAAAGTCCAATTATTAGATGATGCCCGCGAAGTCTTCAATATTGCCCTGTTAAAATTAGGACAAGATCCGAATACGCAAGATCCGGCGGTGATTAAAGCGGCTTACGAGGAGTTACTCAAACTACGCCCGAATGTGCTATCGTTCAGCTCGGACAACCCGGCAAATTCTTTCATTGCAGGTGAAGTGGAAGTCGGTCAGTTATGGAACGGTTCGATCCGCATTGCGAAAAAAGAGCAAGCACCGGTCGATATGGTGTTCCCGAAAGAAGGGCCGGTGCTTTGGGTGGATAATCTTGCAATTCCGTCCAATGCCAAAAATCCGGATGCCGCTCATAAGTTAATCAACTACTTACTAAGTGCACCGGTAGCGGAAAAATTAACCCTAGAAATCGGTTATCCGACTTCAAATGTGAAAGCGTTGGAAGTTTTACCGAAAGAAATTACCGAAGATCCGGCAATCTATCCGACTGCCGAAGTCTTGCAAAAAAGCCACTGGCAAGATGATGTCGGCGAAGCGATTGAATTATACGAAAAATATTATCAAGAGCTAAAAGCGGCGAAATAATCTTCCGTACAAAATGCCCTAACGATGTTAGGGCATATTTTTTTATTCAATGAAAATTTATGGTATGATTCAATGTTCATTCAATGTTAATAAAACGCTATGAATTTACGTTTAAATCTTCTTTTACTCGTTATTGTTGCCATTCTAGGCGGTTGGTATTACAGCCAGCAGCAGTCGGCGCAAACCGGTTTGGAAAATCTGATTAAAAAAGAGGGCGAAGCGGATTATACCGGCAACCAAATGACGACAATGGTCTATGATATAGCCGGTAAGCCGCAATATTTTGCCAAAGCACAGGAAATTAAACGCTATGAGGTTACCGAACGTACCGAGTTTTTTAAACCTTTTTTAGATTTATTTGATCGGGAAAAGGCATTAAAACAGTGGAAAGTCAGTGCCGATTATGCCGAATTAACTAAGACCAAGCAGCTCAATTTGCAGGGAAATGTGAAGATTGAAAGCCTTGATCCGCAGTCCCGTTTACAAAAAATCGAAACGGATAAGTTGTCGGTCGATTTAAATACGCAAGATATTTCCAGCGAAAGTGTAGTCAAATCACAAGGCAGTGGATTTACCACAACCGGACGGGGCTTGACGGGCAATCTGAAAAAACAGGTCACTACCCTGTTGTACGATGTGAAAACCTATATTGAGCCGACCGTAATTCAAAAAACGCCGATGAGCGATAAAAATAAGGATTAAAGATGAAATTTATAATGAAATCAGTGCTATTTAGTGCATTATTTGCGAGCAGTTTGTCTGCTTATGCGTTAAAAGGCGATACCGACCAACCGATCAATATTGATTCCGGTAGTCAATCTTTGGATATGGAAAACAATATCGTGGTCTTTAGCGATAATGTGGTGATTACGCAAGGTTCAATTAAAATCAATGCAGCCAAGGTAACTATTACCCGTCAGGAAGGCAAAAAAGAGACCATTGATGCAAACGGCTCGCCGGTAACGTTCCAACAAACATTGGATAACGGTAAACCGGTCAATGGTAAGAGCAATAGCGTCCATTATGATTTAGGAACGGAATTTTTGATTTTGACCGGCAACGCAGAGCTTAAACAGCAAGATAGCTTTATTAAAGCGCAAAAAATTACCTACGATGTGAAAAAACAACAACTGAAAGCGAGCAGTGGCGGCAAATCACGGGTGAAAACCGTGTTAATTCCGGCACAATTACAAGACAGCAAAAAGACACAGAAAAAGTAGGATCAAATGCCAACACTTTATGCAGAACATTTGGCGAAAAGCTATAAAAACCGCCAAGTCGTCAAGGATGTGAGCTTGAATGTGAAAGCCGGCGAAATTGTCGGCTTGCTTGGACCGAACGGGGCAGGTAAAACAACCACTTTCTATATGGTAGTCGGTTTGGTTCGCCACGATCAGGGCAAAATTCGGATTGATGATCAGGATATCAGCACCTTACCGATGCACGATCGGGCAAAACAGGGGATCGGCTATTTGCCCCAAGAAGCTTCGATTTTCCGCCGTTTAAGTGTGTATGACAATTTAATGGCGGTGTTACAAGTGCGTAAATATCTCACCGATCAGCAACGCAAAGCCAGAGCCGATGAATTGATTAACGAATTTCATATTGATCATATCCGCCACAGCCTCGGGCAGTCCTTATCAGGCGGAGAACGCCGCAGGGTTGAAATTGCTCGGGCGTTAGCGGCCAATCCGCAATTTATTTTGCTTGATGAACCTTTTGCCGGAGTCGATCCGATCTCCGTCATTGATATTAAAAAGATCATCGTCAATTTGAAAGAACGGGGATTGGGTGTGCTGATTACCGATCACAATGTGCGTGAAACCCTTGATGTGTGTGAACGGGCGTACATAGTCGGCAGCGGGCAGATGATTGCGAGCGGTACGCCGCAAGCGGTGTTGGAGAATCCGGACGTGAAACGGGTTTATCTGGGTGATCAATTTAAACTGTAAGACAAGCGGGCGGATCGGCGACTATTTTTGCAAACAATGGCTAATAACGACCCGCTTGCAACTCAATCTAGAATGGCATTAACAACTTTTTTATCGCCCGATAATATTCGCCAAGGCGTGTTTATCTCCAGCAAAAAACGGGCGTTGGAAATGGTAGGCAAACTGGTGGCGGATTATATAAACTGCCAAGCTGCCGACCAAACAAGCGAACAGCAACATTCCGAACCGGTTTGCCCGGTGGAATGTTTTGCGAATTTGTTTAAACGGGAAAAACTTGGCTCAACGGCAATCAATAACGGTGTTGCTCTCCCGCACGCCAAATTGCCGCCGAACAGTTGCGTAACGTTAGAGAAACCTATCGCCGTCTGTTTGCAGCTTGAAACGCCGATTGATTACGACGCGAGCGATAATAAAGCGGTCGATTTTATTTATGCGGTATTATTTCCGGATCAATGTTGTGAACAGTATCGGGGCGAATTGCAAACGATTGCCCGACAATTAAGCGATAAAGCCCTGCTAAAACATTTGCGGGCGGCACAATCCGCTCAAGATATTTGGCAGGTATTGGTGTATGCGGATCAGACATTTGACGGTGAACAACCTTAGGAGCGATTATGGAGCTAATTATCATCAGCGGGCGTTCGGGGTCCGGTAAATCGGTAGCATTACGGGCATTGGAAGATGTTGGCTACTATTGTGTCGATAACATTCCGCTCCCACTGATTTCCCAACTGGCGAGCTACCTTGCCAATGCTAATCGCTCCGCCGTTGTGAGCTTGGATATTCGCAATTTGCCGGAAGATCCCAATGCGTTGGAGGAAATGCTCAAAACCTTGCCGACCAATATCACCACGAAATTGATTTTCCTTGATTGCGAACGTAATGCTCTCATTCGTCGTTATAGTGATTCCCGCCGCTTACACCCGCTTTCAAACCAAGATCTGTCCCTTGAAAGTGCGATTGATTTGGAAAAACGCCGCCTTGATCCCCTTTACCAACAAGCCAATTATATTATTGATACGACAAGGTTATCTTCCCATCAATTAGCCGAAACACTGCGTGAATTGCTCAAAGGCACGGCACAAACAACGCTAAAAATTATTGTGGAATCTTTTGGCTTTAAGTACGGCGTGCCGGCAAATGCCGATTATGTCTTTGATGTGCGTTTTCTGCCCAATCCTCATTGGGACGTGAATTTACGCCCGATGACCGGTCTTGAACAGCCGGTTATCAACTTTTTGGTGAGCCAGCCGGAAGTGGCAGATTTTATTGCAAAAACGGAAGATTATCTCACCGCTTGGTTACCGGCATTGGAACAAAATAATCGCAGCTACCTAACGATTGCAATTGGCTGCACGGGCGGGAAACATCGTTCGGTCTATATTGCACAGCAACTTGCCGATTATTTCACCGGACTGGGTAAAAGTGTGCAGGTACGCCACCGTAGCCTTGAGATGCAACAAAAGGGGTAGTCGATGAAAACAGCAGATATTGTCATTATCGGTGGCGGAATGGTCGGGCTTGCCTTGGCAGCGTTGCTTGCCGATTGCGATTGTCGGATTAAAATTGTTGAACAATCCCCGCCATCGCCACCGTCAGATACGCTCGGTTATCGGGTTAGTGCGATTAACCGTGCCAGCCAACTTATGTTGGAACAGATTGGCGCGTGGCAACAAATTCCTACGGAGAGACGTTCGGCTTACGGCAAAATGCAAGTACGGGAAAAAGACAGTTTTGCCCGCATTGAGTTTGATTATCAAGATACCGCAATCAAACAATTAGGGCTGGAACAGCTTGGCTTTATTATCGAAAACCAACATATCCGTTTTGCCCTGTGGCAACAAGTGAGCCGACAAGCGAATGTTGAAATGATGCTTGCCGAGCCGCAAACATTAGGGATCAGTGAAAACGGTGCTTTTCTTACCCTCTCCAATGGCGAAATGCTGACGGCAAAGTTAGTTGTCGGCGCGGACGGCGCTCACTCTTGGGTACGTCGCCAAGCCGATATTCCGTTGATTAGCCGAGATTATCGGCATACGGCGTTAGTGTGTAATGTCAAGACGGCGGAAAGCCACCAACAGACAGCCCGTCAGATTTTTGCTCCCGACAGCATTTTGGCATTTTTACCGCTCAATGACGAACGGCTTTGCTCGATTGTGTGGTCGTTACCGCCACTGCAAGCTCAACAACTGCTGGAATGTGATGAACAAACTTTCCAAAAACAGCTTGCGATCGCCTTTGACCATCAGCTCGGCTTATGTGAATTGCAAAGCGAGCGGGCAATCTACCCGCTTGTTGCCCGCTATGCACGAGATTTCGCCCAACCACGCATTGCTCTCATTGGCGATGCAGCACATACCATTCACCCTCTGGCAGGGCTTGGCGTTAATCTCGGCTTTGCCGATGCACAAAAGTTGGCACAAGAGATTCAACGACATTGGCAGGCGGGTAAAGATATTGGCGAATACCGCCATTTACGCCAATTTGAACGTGAACGAAAGGTAGAAGCGGTAAAATTACTGGTGGCAATGGAAGGGCTGAAACAGCTTTTTAGCGGCGATCACCCGCTCAAAAAATTGGTGAGAGGCGTGGGGTTAAGTTTAACCAACCAAAATGCCCTTGCGAAAAAATTGTTAATCGAACAGGCGATAGGGGTTTAGCTGCGTTGCTTTTTTGTGCTATTGCACAGCAATTTGCTGAGCGATTGGAACTAAACTGCCAAGCACCCTGTCTATTAGCAGTACAACGTTGCAGCCTGTGTATCGGGTTGTTTATCTTTTATGTGAAACCTTTGAGGAAAATGTGATGAAAAAATTGACAAAAATCAGTGCGGCAGCATTATTCGCACTTTTTTTAACTGCGTGTGATAAGCCGGCAAATAAAGCAGCAGAAGCACCAAAAGTGGAAGCTACGCCAGCAACACAGCCGGCAACGGAAGCGCCAAAAGCAGAAACTGCGGTAGCGGAACAAGCTGCAAAAACAGTTGATACACAAGGTGCGGAAGAGTATAAAAAATTGCTTGACTGGAATGCGAGCTTAGAGAAAGAGATTGCTGCAGCAAATACTGAACTTCAACAAAAATTTTCAAGCGGCGATAAAGCGCAAATCGAAGTCGGTTATAAAGCTTTCACTGCAAAAGTAGATGATGTAATAAAAAGTTTAGATGCGTTGGAGTTCAAAAACGAGTCAATTATCGCATTTAAAGAAAAAGTGAAATCAAATCTAGTGCTATCTAAAGATTTAATCGGTGATACGGTCGCATTGATGGCAAATCAAACAGAGGAAGCCAAAAAAGCTTTCCAAGCGAAAACAGAAGCTTTAATGCAAGGTGGTGTTGAGTTACAAAAACTGCAATCGGAATTAGACCAAAAATTTGCACACTAATTCAGTTAGTTACAACAAGGCTAGTCGCAAGACTAGCCTTTTGTGTTTAAAGTGCGAGCGGTGTAATAAAAGGGCTATTCAGATCAGCAAGAGGCAAGGGCGAATTTTGCCAACGGCGAAGTAGCTGGGTTTGCATTAAATTCAATGTATCCAAGCCCGGTGTCGTATCGGGAGTATATTGGGCGGCAAAACGCGCCAGTTGCGTGAGGGCAAGGCTTGATTCAATACTGGAGCTGATGACTGCTGTTAGCCCTTGCTTATGGGCATATTCAATAAGACTAATACATTTTTGTAATGAACCAAAGAGAGTTGGTTTAATGATGAAAGCGGTCAGATGATCGCTTTTTTTTGCAAATAGGTTCGGCTCTCGTGTGGTTTCGTCCCACGCAATCGCAATGTTGTGTTGAGCGGCAAATTGCATTGACATTGCTGGGGTACGGCAAGGTTCTTCAATAAATTGAATACGTTTTTTGTTGGATTCGGCAATTTTGGCAGCAAATTGTGCTGCTTTCTCCAGTGTCCACGCTCGATTGGCATCAAGACGCAGTTTGAGATCGGGGATTGCCGTTAAAAACATATCCGCAATCAGCCCGTCTCGATTGGCTTCGTAAAGCCCGACTTTCATTTTCGCCACTTTTTCACCACTCATTTGTTGCAATTTGGCATACAGTTCATCGGGATCGCCGTAGCAAAGCGGCGCAGTATCGTAACAACCTTCACTCCCTAGATCTCCCTGTAATTCTGCCAAAGCACAACTGATCCCGAAAGCAACGGACGGCGCATACTGACGGTCGAGATCATCGTCCTGTCCGTTGAGCCAATTTATCCGCCACTGCTTTAATTGCTGTTCGGCTTGGGGTAAATCCTCACCACTAAATTCCGGCAAGGGAGCGATTTCCCCCCACCCAACTTGCCCGTTTTCGTGCAATTCCACCAATAAGCCCTCCCGCTGTTTTAGACGGCGTTGGCGCAAGATGACCCCGGTTTCTACGGGAATGGTATAGCGATAGCAATTAACTCGGCGCATAGGTGCTCCTTTGGTTTATCCTGCCCAATTCTCTAACTGTTCTTGTAACGCCAGCCATTCGGATTCGGTATCTTCAAGGGCTTTCTTGGTGTCGATCTGTTTGGCAAGCGTATCGGTTAAGCGGACTTTATTTTGTGGTTCATAAAGGGTTTGATCGGCGAGTGTTTGCTCGAGATCAGCCAAACAAGCGGTCAGTTTTTCTAAATTGTTTTCAAGCTGTGCCAAGCGTTTGCGTAGTGGGGCAGTTTGCTGACGGCGTTCGGCTTCCAACCGTTTTTGCTCTTTACGGTTGGCAGCACTGTTGGCTTGGCAAGCGGTCGGTTCTGAGGCTTTTTTTGCAACGGTTTGAGCATTCAACTCATTCAGCCATTTTTGGTAATCCTCTAAATCGCCGTGAAATTCGTCCACTTGCCCGTCGTGGACTAAATAAAATTCGTTCACGGTGCTGCGTAGCAGGTGGCGATCGTGGGAGACAATCACTAGCGAGCCTTCGTAGTGGGTGAGAGCTTCGGTCAAGGCTTGACGCATATCCAAATCCAAATGGTTGGTCGGTTCGTCCAAGAGCAGTAAATTCGGGCGTTGCCAAACGATCAGGGCAAGTACCAAGCGGGCTTTTTCACCGCCGGAAAAACTCTGCACTGCCTGTTTAACTTTATCACCGCTAAAGGCAAACCCGCCGAGATAGTTACGCAGTGCTTGCTCGGTTTGCTCCGGTGCAAGACGGGCGAGATGCCATAGCGGGCTTTCGTCCGGTCGCAAGGTATCGAGCTGATGTTGGGCGAAATAGCCAAGCTGCACGCCTTTTGCCAGTTGAATATGACCGCTTTGCGCAGAAATTTCCCCTGCCAGCAGTTTGATTAGGGTGGATTTTCCTGCGCCGTTGCGCCCAAGTAGCCCGATACGAGAGCCGGGGACAAGGTTCAGTTTCACCGATTGTAATACGGTTTTGTTGCCATAGCCGGCGCTGACTTTTTCCATTGAGAGCAACGGGCTTGGCAGAGAGAGTGGCGGGCGGAATGCAAAGGAAAACGGGCTGTCCGCATAAGCTGGGGCAATCAGTTCCATTTTTTCTAGTGCTTTCACCCGGCTTTGGGCTTGCTTGGCTTTGGTGGCTTTTGCTTTGAAACGGTCGATAAATTTCTGTAAATGCGCAATCTTTTGTTGTTGTAATTGGTAAGCAGCATTTTGTTGTGAGAGTTTGGTTGCCCGCTGGATTTCAAAGGCAGTGTAATTGCCGGTGTAATCGTGCAGTTTTTGTTGCTCGATATGCAGTACCCGATCGATGATCGGGTCGAGAAAATCACGGTCGTGGGAGATCAGCAATAGCGTGCCACGGTATTGGCTGAGCCAGCGTTCCAACCAGATGACTGCATCAAGATCGAGGTGGTTGGTCGGCTCGTCTAAGAGCAGTAAATCGGAGCGACAGAGTAAGGCTTGCGCAAGGTTAAGACGCATTCGCCAGCCGCCCGAAAAGGATTTGACCGGTAACTGTAATTGTTCGGGCTGAAAGCCTAAGCCGTTGAGCAGTGTTGCCGCTCGAGATTGAATTGTCCACGCATCAATGGTGTCGAGTTTAGTGTGTAATGTCGCAATCAGATGACCGTTATTGTCCGCATTGGCTTTGTCTAATTGCGCCATTAGCTGCGTATATTCCCGATCGCCTTCAATCACATAATCGATCGCAGCCGTATCTAGTGCCGGTGTCTCTTGGTTTACCCACGCAATCGCCCAGTTTTGCGGGTATTTTACCTCACCGCCTTCGGCACTCAATTCTTGTTTCAGTAGAGCAAACAGAGAGGATTTACCGCAGCCGTTTTTGCCGATCAAGCCGACTTTTTGTCCGGTATGAATTGTGGCGTTTGCCCGCTCAAGTAATGTATTTTGCCCGCGTTTGAGGGTTAAATCTGTAAAAAAAATCATTGAAATCTAAATTAACTATTTGTTGAAACTCAAATTTGTTGCACAATAACTGCCATTGTTTTATTGAAATAAGGAAAGTCAATGTTTGATTCATTAGTTGTACAATTTGTGGTACTTTGGGCGGTCATTGATCCTATCGGTTCAATCCCTGTCTATCTCGCCAAAACGGTAAGATTGTCGATTGAAGACCGCCGTAAGATCGCACGCAATGCGATTTTAATCTCCGCAGGGATTTTACTCTTTTTCTTAGTGCTGGGACAATGGTTACTTGACGCAATGCAAATCCCGCTATCGGCTTTCCAAATTGCAGGCGGTTTAGTGCTACTGTTATTTGCCCTTTCGATGATTTTTGGGGAAAGTAAGCATGATCAAGAAATAAAAATGAAAAGTAACATCAGTGAACTTGCCGTTTACCCGCTCGCTGTGCCGTCTATTGCATCGCCGGGGGCGATGATGGCGGTCGTCTTATTGACGGATAACCACCGTTATAGCTTTACCGATCAGGTTGTTACCACGGTAATTATGCTCTCGGTGTTATTGATTACCTACCTGTTGCTCTTAGCGGCAAACCGAATTCAACATTTAATCGGTAACGCAGGGGCGGCGATTATCAGCCGAGTAATGGGGCTGATTTTATGTGCGGTGGCGATCAATAATATCTTAATCGGGCTGCGGGATTTCATTACGCAAGCGGGCTGATGGCGATGATTTTTTGAAATCCTCTTATACGGAGGATTTTTATTTTGTAGGAATAGAAAATGGCATTACTGACTCTTGCGCAGGCCCTTGAAAAAATATCGGCTTGCCTTACCCCTTTAACTGAAACGGAATTAGTGAGTTTGGCACACGCAGCAAATCGGATCTGTGCCGAGCCGATTTATTCGCCGATTAACGTACCGGCTTTTGATAATTCCGCAATGGACGGCTATGCCGTGCGATTTGATGATTTAACCTGTTTCTCTCAATTTGACATTGTGGGCAAAGCCTTTGCCGGCAATGCTTTTGAGGAGGATATGCAAGCGGGGCAGTGCGTGCGGATTATGACGGGGGCGAAAATCCCGACCAATGCCGATACCGTGATTATGCAAGAAGAAGCCGTATTAAATGCAGACGGCACGGTTAGTTTTAACAGCAATGTTTCGGTCGGGGCAAATATCCGCCGAATCGGCGAGGATATTCAACAAGGAGAATTAGTGTTGGAGCAGGGTAGCAAGCTGAATGTTACCAGCTTGCCGCTGCTGGCATCACTTGGGATAGCAGAGATCAAGGTATTCAAACCGTTAAAGGTCGCTATTTTATCTACGGGCGATGAACTTGTGCCGGTCGGTCAGCCGTTAAAAGCGGGGCAAATTTATGACAGTAACCGTTTTGCCTTGCGGTTAATGCTGGAAAAATTGCACTTGAATGTGATGGATTACGGTATTTTGCCGGACGATCCGCACTTATTTGAGCAAAGGTTTACGGAAGCGGCACAAACCGCTGATGTGATCATTACCAGCGGCGGCGTGTCGGTGGGGGAAGCGGATTTCACCAAAACCGTGTTGGAAAAATTGGGCAATATCGGCTTTTGGAAAATCGCAATGAAACCGGGTAAGCCTTTTGCCTTTGGGCAGATCGGCAAGGCGCACTGTTTCGGTTTGCCGGGTAATCCTGTTTCAGCACTCGTTACCTTTTACCAGCTGGTGCAGCCGGCATTGCTCACCTTAGCCGGTGTTAATGCAAAAAAAGTTGCAGATTTTTCCCCTTATCTGACCGCTTGCACAATGGTTGCACTCAAAAAAGCGGTCGGGCGGCAGGATTTCCAACGGGGATTTTACCGCCTTAACCAAAGCGGACAACTGGAGGTAACGCCTGTCGGTGCGCAAGGTTCGCATATCTTTAGTGCCTTTCATCAAAGTAACTGCTTTATTGTGTTAGCCCAAGAACAAGGTGATGTAGCGGCGGGCGAGCAGGTGATGATCCAACCTTTTAATACGTTATTGAGTTAATATGCAACTGACCGATCACGAAATGTTACGTTACAACCGTCAAATTATGCTGAAAAGCGTGGATTTTGACGGGCAAGAAAAGCTCAAAGCCGGTCGGGCATTGATTGTCGGGCTGGGCGGGCTAGGCTGTGCCGCCGGTCAATATCTTGCCGCCGGCGGTGTCGGGCAACTGATGTTGGTGGATTTTGATCGGGTTTCGCTGTCAAATTTACAACGGCAAATCTTGCATCGCGATCAGGATATTGAACAATTTAAAGTGTTGTCGGCGCGGCAGCGTTTGACGGAAATTAACCCCCATATTCAGATCGATACACTCAATCATCAATTATCGGCAGAGGAGTGGGCGGCGTTGATCCCGCATTATGATGTGGTGTTGGATTGTACCGATAATGTCGCTATCCGTAAGACGCTCAATCAAAGCTGTTTTCAGGCGAAAGTGCCGTTGGTATCGGGCTCGGCGATTCGGTTTGAAGGGCAGATCAGCGTGTTTGATTACCGCCCGCACAGCCCCTGTTATCATTGTCTAAGCCAATTATTTGGTGAAAATCACCTCACCTGCGTTGAAGCGGGGGTGATTTCACCGATTGTTGGCGTTGTCGGCAGTTTGCAAGCGCTTGAGGCAATGAAGTTATTATTGGGTATCGGGCAGTCCCTTTCGGGCAAATTGTTAATGATTGACGGGCTTAATTTTGCCGTTCGCACGTTAAATTTACAAAAACAGCCGGATTGTATGGTTTGTCATCAAAAAAGCGAGTAAAATTCACATTTGTTAAGAAATGCAAAGTTTGGTTTAATGGTTTGACCACTAAACCGATTTAGCTTACTATTCCTACCTGTAAAGTTCCTCTTTAGTTCAGTCGGTAGAACGGCGGACTGTTAATCCGTATGTCGCTGGTTCAAGTCCAGCAAGAGGAGCCAACAATTTCCTCCTTTAGTTTTTTCTTTTGATCTTGTTTTATTTGTCTCCTTTTATAAAACAGTGATTCATACCTCCTAGGATTAGATCAAAAGAATTGCCTCCGTTTCGGAGGCTTTTTTTTGCCTGAAATTTAGATCCAGTGTAGCTGGCGTAGGATCAACAAGCCGAGGCTGGAGGTAAACATTGCGCCGACGGTGGTGATCGCAATTAAGTTAGCGGCGGCAGTTGCGTTGCCGCCAAAGCTACGCACCATTGCATAACTTGCCACGGCAACCGGTGTGGAGGACATCAGGAATAAAATTCCCAACGCCATCGGCTCTAATTGGAACAGATATTTGCCTAATAAAATCATCACGATCGGGGTGAGAAAGAGTCGTCCAAGGCTGGAATAGATCACAATTTGGTTTAATGTGTCTGCACTAGGCTGCGTTTTAATTTGTTTGAGCTGGCTGAAATCCAGGCTCGCACCGGTACAAATGAGCGCAAGAGGCAGGGTGATATGGGCAAGATAATCGCCTGTGCGGATAAGCGGAACGGGGATCGTAATCTCAAATTTGCTGACAATCAGCCCGCATAGAATGGCAAGAATTAACGGATTTTTGGCTAATGAGGCAAGCATTTTACCGCCATTTAACTTCCCATCGCCTAGCGAGTGTGTCAAGGTAATTATGGCGAGGACATTGAACAACAGGGTCAAACAAGCAACATACACGGAAGCCGGCGCGGTGGCAGCCGTGCCGTAAGCATTAACACACAATGCCAGCCCTAAAATACCGCTGTTTCCCCGAAAAATACCTTGCACGAAAATGCCTCGATGTTCCCGCTTGGCAATGTAGCGTGCTGCCAGCCATTCACCACCAAGGTAAACCGCCATTGTGCCGACTACCCCTGCACTGACAAGCCATAATTGGCTGCCGTAATCGGTGGGCTGTTTGACGATGTTGATAAACAGTAAACAGGGGAGGGTAATGTTGAAGACAAACTTTGATGCCGTGTGGCAAAAATGGTCGTCAATCATTTGGCGGCGGTATAACACAATACCTAAAATCAGCATCAAAATGGTCGGTAGGGTAACGCCAAGGCTAAACCACAACGCATCTAAAAACATTCTCTCCTCCTATGGCAAGCGGTCGGTTGAGCGGTATTTTAGGCAAAATTCAAAATGATCTAGCCATTGCAGACATTGACTTCTTTCACGAAAGGGGCGCAATGGTTGTGCCGTAATGAGAGATAATCATTGTAAGACGTTAGTATTTATCAAGCTAAGTCTGATCAGTCGTATTGCAAAAAATCGCTGTTATCCTACCGCGTGTTGAAACAAAAATGGTGAATGAGTTTGGTGAGCAGATCAATCGTCGGGGTGATAAATCGGCTGTCCAAATATTCATCGGGTTGGTGAGCTTGTTCAATCGAGCCCGGCCCAAGCACAAGCGTTGGGCAGAGCTGCTGAATAAACGGGGCTTCGGTGCAGTAATTGACCGCTTGACACGGCTCGCCTAACAATTTTTCCACCACTTGCACCACTTGGGCGGAATGTTCGCACTCATAGCCGGGAATACCGCTATGCAGTGAGCGAATTTGAATCCGATCGCCCCATTGCTCAATTAACGGTGCAAGTTGCTCCCGCAATAAATCTTCCAAATCTTGTAGCGCTAAATTGGGTAATGGGCGTATATCAAGCTGCAATTCACAGCAGGAACAAATCCGGTTAATCGCATCGCCGCCGTGAATATTACCTAAATTCATTGTTGGGTAAGGCACTTGAAACAGTGGGTTATGGTAACGGGTTTTAAGCTGATCCCGCAGCGATAGCAAGCGATCGGTTACACTGTGCATCACTTCAATCGCGTTGATCCCTTGAGCCGGATCGCTGGAATGCCCCGATTGCCCGATAATGCGAATTGCCTCGCCCATATGCCCTTTATGTGCCCGAATCGGTTTGAGTGAAGTCGGTTCGCCAATAATCGCACAATCCGGTCGAATATGGCTGTGTTGAGCAAATGTTCTTGCGCCGAGCATTGTGGTTTCTTCGTCTGCGGTTGCAAGAATACGCAATGGCTTTTGTAGTTTACTCAGATCTAACCGGCTGACTGCTTCCACCACAAAGGCGAAAAAGCCTTTCATATCCGCAGTACCTAAGCCGTAAAAACGTCCGTTTTGTTCGGTGAGTGTAAAGGGATCGCACTGCCAACGTCCTTCATCAAACGGGACGGTATCAGAGTGTCCGGCTAATAATAAACCGCCCTCGCCTGTGCCATAGGTTGCCAGCAAATTATACTTATTACGGCTATTTTCAACGGCGATGATGTCGGTGTGAAAGCCGAAATCCGCCAGCCAGCCGGCGAGCCGTTCGATTAGCGCTTGGTTAGATTGATCCTGCCGGGCTTCCAAGCTGCTGATTGTCGGAAGCTCAATTAACTGGCGATAACGTTCGATAAAGGAAAGTGTCTTCATTATTTTACCTGTTTTAAAATTGCAAAGCTGACGGCGATTTCCCAAATTAAAATGGTATAAATGCCGAACCGTTCAAGAAGCGCAAAATAGGCGGTCGGGATAAAAATGGTGGCTAAAATCGCACTTATACCGCAGATCGAAGCAAGGATTGCGTAACGCTTTAACCGGTAAAAAGAGCGGCTGACAATGCCCAAGCCGGTTGCCAAGAGGGTAAGATGCCCGAATATAAAGGTGATGCTTGCGCCGAGATTATGTAAGCCGCCCTCTACATATTTGCCACCTTGACTGGAGGCGATCAGTGTTGCGCCGAGACTAAAGCAGAGTGCTGACACAGTACCGATTAAGCGGTATTTGGGGGCGGTAATTTGGGAGATGCCGAGTAGATAAATCCAAACGAAGAAAATGCCTTGCAGCATAAAAGCTACCCGCATCATATACGAGAGCGGTGAGAGTTGGCTAGTTTGCGTATCAACCAGTGTACCAATCGGCAATAATAACTCAAGGGTTGAATGGTTAAGATAGACTTTCGTCCCTTGGCTGAACAGCACCGCAACAAGCTCTGCGAAAAAGTAGTAAAGCCCGATAAATGCCGAAATAACGGCGATCAGGCGAATAAGAAGAGCGTGGCTACGGCGTACGCACGGGGGCATTAAGAACGGGTAAAATTTCACCCCGAACGACCCGCTTGTAAAATACTGCTCTACTGCGTGATAAGCCTTCGCAAGCCGTTGTAGCACGGCGAGAATGTTCTGTTTCACTCTGGTTAGCCCCATTCAAATGTGGTTAAACTGTAATAACTTGCCCAAATAAAGAGCAGGGAAATCGCAACAAGCCAGATTTTTTCGCTGTGGTGGAAATACAATCTACCTTGATGTTGATAGCGGGCGTAGATAAACACCGCAATCCCCGGTAAGTAAAGCAAGAATGAGAGTAATAAATAATCCAAGCCGGCGGCATAGACGATCCACAGCCCGTAAAGGCTTGCCATTAAACCGGTAAATTGGATATACCACGCCGCACCTTGCTGTAAGGCAATTTTAAGCAAATATGTCCCGACTAAAACGTAGGGAACTAAAATCATTGCGGTGGAAATTTGGATCAGCACCGTATAGCCTTTGCCGGTAAACAGCACTAATAACAGGCTGAACTGAATGGCAAGGTTGGTCATCCACAAGCCGCCGATGCGGGCATTACGCTGATTTTTACGGGCAAGGATTGCCGGAAAGACCGCCGTTTTTGCCGCTTGGTAAGGAATTTCGGAAGAAAACATTGTCCAGCTCATATAAGATGCCAACACCGACACAATCAAGCAAAAAGTAATGATGATCTTACCGCTTGTGCCGATTAACTGCTCTAAAATTGCCGCCATAGAGGGATTGGGCAGTTGAGCGATGACTTCACGGGGTAAAATGCCTAGCGACAACACGGTAATCGTCACATAAAGTACAAGGGTGATCAAGATACCGAGTAAGGTAGCCAAACCGACATCCGTTTTCTTTTTTGCGTGGGCGGATAAAATAGACGCTCCCTCAACCCCGACAAACACCCACAAGGTAATCAGCATTGTACTTTTAATTTGATCCAATACCGGACGGTTTAAACTTTCCCCCGCAAAATCCTGCGAAAATTGATCGGGCGAGAAATACCAAAGGGCTAAACCGATGAACAGAAACAGGGGCAGCGTTTTCACAATCGTTGCGATTAAATTGACCGCCGCCGCTTCCCGAATCCCTTGCGTAATTAAAATATGCACCAGCCAGACGATAACCGATGCGCCGAAGATTGCCCACGGCGTATTGCCCTGCCCGAAGATCACGTTTGTTTCGCTATCCACAAAAGTGCCGATGCCCTCAAAGGCAACCACCAAATAACCGACACTACCGATAGCGGTGCAGAGCCAATAGCCCCAAGCGGTCAGCCCACCGGCTAAATCCCCAAATCCCTCACGGGCATAGGGGTACACACCGCCCTCCAGTTCGGGTTTAAGACGGGAAAGAAAAAAGAACGATAAGCCCAAAAAAATGATGCCGACACCGGTGATAAGCCAGCCGATAATCAATGCTTGCGCACCGGCAACCTCCGCCATATTTTGAGGCAGGCTGAAAATACCGGAGCCAATCATTGAGCTTAGCACCAATGCAGTGAGCGAAAATAAACCGATTTTGTCCTTAGACATTTGAAAACCTTTGAAAAAATACAAACTCGCAATTTTACCCTAAAAAAAAAGGGAGACGAACATAATCTGCGTGTGCTAGTTTACCTATTTGAAAAATTGTTTGTCATTATCGGATAAAAAACGTATTATAGCCGTCTAGATGGCAATACATCTAAAGAATAAATGGATCGCAAGCGGTCGGTAACGGCAAATTTTTTGCAAAAATCCGACCGCTTGTCTTAGTGAAAAACAAGCGTATTTTTAAATTAAAGTAGTGATAAATCAATAGGATAGAAAAATGGCAATCAACTTATTTACTTCTGAATCCGTCTCCGAAGGGCATCCGGATAAAATCGCCGACCAAATTTCCGATGCGGTGTTAGATGAAATTTTAAAACAAGATCCAAAAGCTCGTGTAGCGTGCGAAACCTATGTGAAAACCGGTATGGCGTTAGTCGGCGGAGAGATCACCACTTCGGCGTGGGTGGATATTGAAAACCTTACTCGCAAAGTGATTTGCGATATCGGTTACACTCACTCGGATATGGGCTTTGATGCCCACTCTTGTGCGGTATTAAATGCAATCGGCAAACAATCGCCGGACATCAATCAGGGCGTGGATCGTGCCGACCCGCTCGCGCAAGGCGCGGGCGACCAAGGCATTATGTTTGGCTATGCCACCAATGAAACCGACGTGTTAATGCCGGCACCGATTACTTATGCACATCGCCTAATGGAACAACAGGCGAAGGTGCGGAAAAGCGGCAAATTAGCGTGGTTACGCCCTGATGCCAAAAGCCAGCTCACCTTTATCTACGAAGATAACAAAATCAAAGGGATTGATGCGGTTGTACTTTCTACCCAACACGCTGAATCCGTGTCGCAAAAAGAGGTGTACGAAGGCGTGATGGAAGAGATCATCAAGCCGGTACTGCCAAGCGAATGGTTAAGCCAAAGCACTAAATATTTCATCAACCCAACCGGACGTTTTGTGATTGGCGGCCCAATGGGCGACTGCGGTTTAACCGGTCGTAAAATTATTGTCGATACCTATGGCGGTGCGGCACGCCACGGTGGCGGGGCATTCTCCGGTAAAGACCCGTCAAAAGTGGATCGCTCGGCGGCGTATGCGGCACGCTATGTGGCGAAAAATATCGTGGCAGCGGGCTTGGCGGATCGTTGTGAAATCCAACTTTCCTACGCTATCGGCATTGCCGAACCGACTTCAATTATGGTGGAAACCTTTGGCACAGGCAAAGTGGCGAACGAATTATTGGTCGCTTTAGTGCGTGAGCATTTTGATTTGCGTCCGTACGGATTAATCCAAATGCTGGATTTAATCCGCCCGATTTACCGTGAAACAGCTGCTTACGGACACTTTGGTCGTGAACATTTCCCTTGGGAAAAAACTGACAAAGCTGATGCGCTACGCCAAGCAGCAGGGGTGAAGTAAATTAATACGAAAATGGCAGGTTATTACCTGCCGTTTTTTATTGCTAATAGATGAAATAATTAAAAATAAAGATGAATTTTTGCGACAAAAACAAAATGAAATAGCGTCTTTAAAACAGATTATTGAACTGATTAAAGGATAAATTTATTGATAATATTGAGTTTTATCCTGGCAAATATACCTAATGAATAAAGTATTCGACAGCCATATTCACCTCGATCAATTCAGTGATACCCAAATTACCGCAATACTGAATGACCTTAAATTATGCAGTGTGTTGGCGGTTGCAACGGATCTCGCCAGTTGTCAGCGCTTGTTAGCGTTAAAACAGCGCTATCCGCATATTCATATTGCCGCCGGTTTTCACCCCGAACAACCATTGCCGAGCGAGGTAGAGCAACAGCAACTGTTTGATTGGATTGCAAAAAATCGTACTCAGCTAACCGCTTGCGGTGAGGTTGGTTTGCCCCATTATCGTCAGCGTGAACACCCCAATTTAGATTACCGCCCCTATATTGCCCTGCTTGAACAGTTTATCCGCTTGAGCAAGCGGTATGATTTGCCGATAAATTTGCATATTGTTTATGATGATGCGTTGATTGCGCTTGAATTGTTGGCGAAGTATCAGATCAAAAAAGCCCATTTTCATTGGTTCAAAGCCAATGACAGTGTCATCGAAAAATTATTGGCAAGCGATTATGTCGTCAGCATTACCCCTGATATTCTTTGGAATGTCAAAACACAAGCGGTGGTGAAACGGTTTCCGATCGAGCGTTTGCTGATTGAAACGGACGCGCCGTGGCAACATCAAGGCTTTGCGCCGCACGCGATTTCCGAGCAGTTACTTGCTGTGGTTGAACAAATCGCTGCCCTAAAATCCCTCCCTACTGAGTTTGTCGCCCATCAAACGACACAAAATGCGCTGAAATTTTATGCGATTGATTGAGTTTTTGTGAGCTTGTTCACATTTTTTCTTGAAATTGACTTGACAAGCCCAATTTATCTTTTCGTCAAGCGAGAGTGGCTCTCGTAGTCAGAAAAGATCAACCGAATGTTAAGGAATGAAAATGAACATTGATAAATTAACTCACAAATTTCAGGAAGCGTTGGCGGAAGCGCAATCTTTAGCGGTCGGCAAAGACAATGCCTATATTGAACCGGCGCATTTACTCTACACCTTATTGTTGCAAAATGACGGCAGTATCGCACCGCTTGTTACGGCGTTGAATGTGCCGCCAAAACAGCTTGCCGATGAATTGGCGGCGATTATTCAGCGTTTGCCGCAAGTTGAGGGCGTGAATGTCCAACCGTCCCAAGCGTTATTTCGCCTATTAAATCAATGCGATAAGTTAGCCCAGCAATTTGGCGACAGCTTTATTTCGTCAGAATTATTTGTGCTGGCGGCATTGGATGATAACGGCGATGTCGGCAAATTATTGAAAAAATGGGGCTTGACCAAGCAGAACGTTACTCAAGCTATTCAACAAATTCGAGGAGGCGAGCAAGTGAATAATCAAAATGCAGAAGAGACCCGTCAAGCATTGCAAAAATATACGATTGATTTAACCGAACGTGCCAGAAACGGCAAGCTCGATCCGGTTATCGGGCGTGATGAAGAAATCCGCCGTGCCATTCAAGTATTACAGCGCCGTACCAAAAATAACCCTGTGCTGATCGGCGAACCGGGTGTTGGCAAAACAGCGATTGTGGAAGGTTTGGCACAACGGATTGTCAATGGCGAAGTGCCAGAAGGCTTGAAAAACAAACGGGTGCTTTCGTTGGATATGGGCGCATTGATTGCCGGTGCGAAATATCGTGGTGAATTTGAGGAACGCTTAAAAGCGGTGTTGAATGAATTGGCAAAAGAGGAAGGGCAAGTCATTCTGTTTATTGATGAAATTCACACAATGGTCGGCGCAGGCAAAACCGATGGCGCAATGGACGCAGGCAATTTGCTCAAACCGTCCCTTGCCCGTGGCGAGTTGCATTGTGTGGGGGCGACGACGTTGGACGAGTATCGCCAATATATTGAGAAAGATGCCGCCCTTGAGCGCCGTTTCCAAAAAGTGCTGGTTGATGAACCGAGCGTGGAAGACACGATTGCAATTTTACGTGGTTTGAAAGAGCGCTATGAAATTCACCACCACGTTCAAATTACCGATCCGGCGATTGTGGCGGCGGCAACCCTTTCCCACTGTTATGTGTCCGATCGTCAGCTACCGGATAAAGCGATTGATTTGATTGACGAGGCGGCATCGAGCTTGCGAATGGAAATTGACTCAAAACCGGAGCCGCTCGACCGCTTGGAACGCCGGATTATCCAACTCAAATTAGAGCAACAGGCGTTACAGAAAGAAGACGATGAAGCGAGCCGTCAGCGTCTTGCAAAATTAACCGATGATCTGACCGCTCGTGAGCGTGAATATGCTGAGCTGGAAGAGGTGTGGAAAGCGGAGAAATCAGCATTGCTCGGCACGCAGCATATTAAGGAAGAGTTGGAAACGGCACGCTTAAAAATGGAGCAGGCACGCCGTGAAAATAATTTTGAAAAAATGGCGGAATTACAATACGGCGTCATTCCGAACTTGGAAAAACAGCTTGCCGAAGCCCAAGCCCGTGGCGATGATAATGCAGACAATCAGTTGCTGCGCACCAAAGTAACCGATGAGGAGATCGCCGAAGTGCTTTCCCGTGCGACCGGCATTCCGGTAGCCAAAATGATGGAGGGGGAAAAAGAGAAACTATTGCGAATGGAGGAAGTGTTACATAAACGGGTGATTGGGCAGAATGAAGCGGTCGATGCGGTGGCTAATGCTATCCGCCGTAGCCGTGCAGGGTTGTCCGATCCGAACCGCCCGATTGGTTCTTTCTTGTTCTTAGGGCCGACCGGCGTTGGGAAAACCGAGCTATGCAAAACCTTAGCCACCTTCTTATTTGACAGTGAAGAGGCGATGATCCGCATTGATATGTCGGAATTTATGGAAAAACACAGCGTGGCACGGCTTGTTGGTGCGCCTCCGGGTTATGTTGGCTACGAAGAAGGCGGTTATTTGACCGAAGCGGTTCGCCGCCGTCCATATTCCGTGATTTTGTTGGACGAAGTGGAAAAAGCCCACAGCGATGTGTTTAACATTTTATTGCAGGTGTTAGATGACGGGCGTTTAACGGACGGTCAAGGTCGCACGGTGGATTTCCGCAATACCGTGGTGATTATGACCTCAAACCTTGGTTCGCACCTGATCCAAGAAAATGCGCACCTTGGCGATTATGAGGCAATGAAAGCGCAGGTAATGGAAGTGGTTGGGCAGCATTTCCGCCCGGAATTTATCAACCGAATTGATGAAACGGTGGTATTCCACCCACTTGGTCAAGCTCAAATCCGTGCAATTGCCGACATTCAGCTTCAACGCTTAATCAAACGAATGGCGGAACGAGGCTACAAAGTTAGCGTAACCGATGCGGCACTCGATCATATCGGCAAAGCCGGTTTCGACCCGTTATTTGGGGCAAGACCGCTCAAACGGGCAATTCAGCAAGAACTGGAAAACCCATTGGCACAGCAAATTTTGTCCGGCAAATTGTTGCCGAATTTGCCGGTCGTCTTGGATTTCCAAGACGGGCAAGTAGTTGCTAAACAATAATGAAAACGGACAAACGCCGAGCAATGCTCGGCGTTTTTTTATGAGTGATAACCAGTGAGTAAGGCTTGCCAATGCACATCGCTGAAATGAATTGCCAGACGTTTTTGTTCTTTTCGGAACGAGCGGAGCAAGCGGGCTAAGTTAGCGGCTTTCCACTGTTCTCCTTGTTCAATGCGGCATTTATCGAAATCAATCAACCAAAATTTGCCTTGATCGTCTAACAAAATGTTGTGGATATTCAGATCGGAATGATGCACTTGGTGATCGTGCAAACGGCGGATCAGCTTGCCAATATGGTGATACTGTTGCTCAGCCAGCGGCGCAGTTTGGAGAAGTTGGCTTAAATCGTGCGTGTTTGCAATTTTTTGCAACAAAATATCCGCTTGATAGCAACCGCAACTACGCTCAATTTTAAAGGCTATCGGCTGTGGGACAGGCAAACTCCATTGATGCAGTTGGCACAGCAAGGCAAATTCTTTTGCCGCTCGTGTGTCGGCATAGCCGTTAAACCAGTAGCGATCCCGAATTATTTTGCCGAATAAGCCGCCACGATAGTAGTGGCGATGGACAGCGTCCACCCCCAGTTTATCTTGCGTATGTAAAAACCAAGTGATGCCACGCCCTTTGGACGATCCTTGCAAGCGCTCGGATATGCTGAAATTTTTGCAATCTAACAGTTGGCGGACAAAGGCTTGTTGTGCTGCCGGGACAATCTCGGGATTAAATTGATAAAACATAAGGTTAAGCGAGCAAATTAAAACAAAGATTTTACACGAATTTGGGGGCTTTCGTTGTTTTTTTAGGGCAATTTGGTAAAATCCTGCGTTCAAATTTTTAGAGGATAATCAATGAGCGACATCTCACCGGAAGCCCGAAGCGTGCGTGATGCACTGATTACAAAGGGAATTGAAACCCCGATCATCAATCATCAAAAAGATAAGGACAGCCGCCGTGCCGAAATTCAACAGCATATGCGGGCGGTGCTTGAGCTACTTGGCTTGGATCTGCGAGATGACAGCCTTGAGGAAACCCCACACCGTTTGGCAAAAATGTTTGTGGACGAAATTTTTAGTGGGCTGGACTACCAAACTTTCCCGAAAATCACCAAAATCAAAAATCAGATGAAGGTGAGCGAAATGGTGTTGGTAGACGATATTACTCTCACCAGTACCTGCGAGCATCATTTTGTAACGATTGACGGCAAAGTCGCGGTGGCATATTACCCGAAAAATTGGGTGATTGGTTTATCGAAAATCAACCGTGTCGTGCAATTTTTTGCGCAACGCCCGCAAGTGCAGGAACGCTTTACCGAGCAGATTTTAACCGCTTTTCAGACTATTTTGGAAACGGAAGATGTGGCGGTGTATGTGAAAGCGACCCATTTCTGCGTGAAGTGCCGTGGTGTGAAAGACACTAACAGCCAAACGATTACCTCGGCTTACGGCGGGATTTTCTTGCAGGATCGGGATACCCGCAAAGAGTTTTTAACCCTGATCAACAAATAACCGTTGCAAGCGGTCGGTTTGTGGCAAAAATGTGCAGAGTGAGCCGTTATCTCAAGTTGCGAAACGGCGACATCCTCTCGCAAAAAATTGCCCTGAACCGACCGCTTGTCTTCTTTGGGATACGCTATGAAAATCGCCCTTGGCATTGAATATGACGGTAGCCGTTATTTCGGCTGGCAACGGCAGCAGAATGTCGCCTCCGTGCAACAAAAATTGGAAGAGGCGTTGTCGATTATCGCCAATGCCCTTTGTGAAGTGTTTTGTGCCGGTCGAACCGATGCCGGCGTACACGGCACGGGGCAAGTGGTGCATTTTGAAACCACAGTTAAACGCCCGCTCCAAAGCTGGTGCTTCGGGACGAATACCCATTTGCCGAACGACATTGCGGTGCGTTGGGCGGCGGAGGTGGCGGACGATTTTCACGCTCGCTTTAGTGCGACCGCCCGCCGTTACCGCTACATTATTTATAATCATAAGTTGCGTTCTGCCATTTTGCCGCAGGGGATCTCCCACTATTATCACCCGTTAGAGGCAGACAAAATGCACGAGGCAGGGCAGTTTTTGCTTGGCGAGAACGATTTCAGCAGCTTTCGGGCGGCGCAATGCCAATCGCATACGCCGTGGCGGAATGTGCATCATCTGAATGTCAGCCGTATGCAGGATTATATTGTGATAGATATTCAAGCCAATGCGTTTGTGCATCATATGGTGCGTAACATTGTCGGCAGCTTGATTGAGGTTGGGCAGGGCAGGCAGCCGGTCGAGTGGATTAAATGGCTGTTGGCACAAAAAGATCGTACCCTTGCCGCACCGACCGCCAAAGCCGAAGGGCTGTATTTAGTTGATGTACTGTATCCGGAAAAATATGCCTTGCCGAAAAATCCGCTTGGACCGCTGTTTTTGGCTAACTGAATTGGCTGGAAAAACGCACCAGATCTAGCCAAACCGTATCGCTGAAATCGTGTTTCACTTGCCGTTCCAGCTCGGCAAGATCTTGAATCAGTTGATAAAGTTTGCGGTAAGTATGGCGTTGCACAAATTGTTGATAGAGCGTGCGGCGGTTTTGCCAAATCTTTAAGCGGTCAAATTCCGTGCGTAAATTGCCCGTTGCCAGTGGCTGCTCGCTCAAGGTTACTCTGTCGGGCTGATGGGTGATCTCCAGTAAAATATGCAGCTCTTTTTGCATAATCCGCAATAGCACCACCGGTTGCACTTCTTCATTTTGCAGATGATTGAGAATACGCACCGCTCGAGCCGTTTTGCCGCCCAGTAACGCATCTACCCACTGAAACGGAGTAAATTGTGCCGACTGCTCCACCACTTCTTTGGCTCGATTTAACCCAATCGGTTTATCGGCATACTGCAATTGCAAGATAGCTAAAACTTGCTTTAACGCCAATAAATTGCCTTCATAGCTGTAACAGAGGAATTGTATTGTCTCCGGTTCAAGCTGTAACTGCATTGATTTTGCTCGGTGGTTCAACCACATTGGCAACTTGCTGATGTCCGGCGTTTGGCAGTTCACCACCGTTGTATCTGCTTCAATTTGGCTAAACCACGCCTGTTTTTCCGTCTGCTTGTTGAATTTCGGAGCGTGTAAAATGAAGAGCAGATCGGTGTGGCTGAATGCCAATAACGCAGCCAGTTGCTTTTGTTGCGGTGTAGTGAGAGCATCCGGCAAATTCAGCATCACGATTTGCCGTTGGGAAAAAAGACCGTTAGATTGCACTTGCTCGAAGAGATCGTCCCATTTGGTTTCATTATTTAACGCCGCTTCGATTTTGTCATCAAATTGTTGTTGGCGGGCGTGCTTGACAATTGCATCCTTACTTTCATTCACCAACAACAAATCTTGCCCGCTCAATAAGTAGCAAGGGGCTAAACCTTTTTCAAGTTGAGCATTCAGCCCTTCGGAGAAAATGCGTTGCAGCATTATTTTGCCGGATGGGAAAGCGGCAATGCCGCCATTTTGATGATCAACTGGCGTGAGGCTTGCTCATACATTTGCCGCATAATCGCCTCTTGTTCTTCCGATTTTGCTAAGGCAGCACGGGAGTCATCAAAGAAAGTGCGGTGTACGGACACTTCCAGCGGATAGTGCTGATTATTCAGAGTTGTTACCGTAGCTTGCACCGTCAGGCTTAAAATTTTCTCGGCTTCACGGGCTTGTTTAAACACCGAGGCAACACGAGATCCGCTATTTGCAGAATTTAGCCGTAAAGTCGCCGCTTGCTGTGTGCTGTCTGACGGCACAAGGCGAATATTGTGCAGCAGTAACTGACTGCGTAGTGTTCGAGACATCTCGCTATATTGATCGGCACTTTCAAAACGCAATGTGCGTAGCTGTTCAGGCAGAGTTTCACTATTTTGGAATTGCCAACTGCAAGCGGTCAGAAACAGCGCAAAGATTGCAAAGCATTTTTTTAACATTGAGGATTTCCTTGAATACCGGGCAATACAATGCCCTATCATATTAAAACGAATGCTACTTTAGCATAAATCCCTGTGGCTAAAAAGGTATAAGTAAAAGCTATGCCGGACGACCAGTTTTGGTTTGCCCAATTTTGTATCGGCATTTATCCGAATTTAAACTAAGGAGAAGAATAATAGTATGTATGTTTGAGCTTATTCAAATAATGGACGGGGGTAAACAAATACAAAGGCAATATGGTAGTAATCTAACTGACTAAAGTAGGTATTAAAGGCAGCACATATTTCTCAATGTCTGATACCGATAATGTATAAGTAATGGAGCATTTGACGGAGTGGTTGAAGGAATAGGGGGATTGATATTTAGGGAGCCTGAAATATTTAAAACAGTCAATTTCTTGCAATAAACTGCAAAAAATTGACCGCTTTCATTAGCTACTAATTACTTGTTTTGTAGTTGCGATTTTATTATCGGCATAACGCACCACATCTTTAATTACTAACTTTTGCACAGCAGAAATTAAGGTTTCCATAAAACTGTAATCAGGTTGTTGGTTATTTGTGGGAAGTTGGATATTTAGCTCGTCAGCATCTTTAGCATAAAAATTTCGTGCATAGCTAAATTTACCTGTATAGGACGATTTATGTATTGCCGAAGTCATAAAAATCGCCGCATATTTATTTAAATCCTCGGTATGAACTACAGCAATATGATCATCTCCTCCATAATCATAGTTGCGATATTTGGCAGAACCAAACATATCAATTGTCGTTGTGTTGGCTTTAAATATTTCTACTTCATTACCGATAAATGCAGATACGCCTGTTTCGGCTTCTCCTGCCGTAACGAAAGGTAAATCTCCGGCTATTCTATCCGCACTTTTTAGGCGTTTACCTCTAGTGGATTTGCCAAATAGTTTTTCAAGATTATACTCTCCCCAAACCACCTTGCTGTTTTCAAAATCGACAAGTGCCTGTTGTTCAGCGGTAGTGAGTGTATAGTCTTTTAAACCTGTAAATAATAAATATGCTTCAAGTTGCGAGATGCGGAGTACCTCAAGCTGTGAGATGAAATTTTCCATAAACTCAAAATCAATTTGGGAAATCTTATCCAAATTGGCGTTGGGTTTTATTGGGAGAGGAATTTTATTTCCTTTAATTTTTTCCCAACCGGCTTTGTTCGTCCATTCATAGTTACCATAAATTGCTTTTGAAATGCTTGCTGTTAAAAAAATGTGCTGATTATCCGTCAAAATATCATTGGTATATATCCATTTAATAGCGTAAGCATCTTGTAAAACCGTAAATTCTTTATTTTGATAAAAGGTTGCGCCCGTATTTGCACCATTAGCTGAAATAGAAATAACATTTTTTAAAATAGTTGCATTATTTCTAGGCACATAATTTTCAATCCTTGATTTTGAATACCTGCAGTTAGAGCCGGTAAATTAAAATCTCCTTCTGGTTTATCCGGTAAATTATTAGTTTTATAGTTGAGTTTTTTTACTTTTATTTTTTCAAACAACTCCTGCAACTCAAATTCTGCCCATTTAACTTGCTGCAATGCTTGTGTTAAATGGGCTTCTATTTTCCCAAATGTTCGTTGCTTAAGTCTTGTTTTTTTAGAATATTTGCCACTTCCCACGCTAAATAATCGCTAACTGTCTTTTTAAAATCCTCAAGCGTAGGTTTGGTGTCTATCGGAGCGGTTTGGTTCCAGTCTGCGCCGTTTTTCGGGTCTATGGTATTTTCGTAATACTCTTTTTCGGTAAACAACTTCAATTTAGACTTGCCAAAACGCACTAAATTAACGACTTCCTCATAGCGTTCACGAGCGTTATCGGTATCTTTCAGATTATTGCTGGCTTTTTTACGATTGGTTCGGGTATAGCCATCATTGCTAAAATCAATGAATTTCACCATTTTATCGGCGTGGTGTTTTTCGCCAATCTTAAACACATAAACATTGGTTTGTACGCTGGATTTTCCGATAAACAAATCAATCGGCATTTTAATACTGGCAATTAGAGTATGTTTTTGCAAAATGCGTTGATTGATTTCTTTTGCCTTACCGCTACCAGCAGAATTTTGAATAATAATCGCTGCATAGCCTTTGTTCATCATATTTAAGGCGGTTTCCACGAAGTTCATTCCATTACCAGTCGCGGAATAAGGCGGATTAAGAATAAAAGCGTCTGCGGGGAATTTGTCATTGGTATTACCAAAACCATATTTACCGTCAAAATCGGTCAGTGAGTTTTTGTTGATAATATTTGAGCTGCCATCGCCCATCATAATCATATTCAAAATGGCAAGCATATAAACGCTAGAAAGTAATTCCAAACCCAACAGTTGTTTGGCTTTGATATGAGCTTCTTTTTGGCGCAGTTCTTCGGGGGATTGAATATTGGCTTTAGCATCTTTAAGCATTTCATTCATCGCAGCAACTAATAGCCCAGCCGAACCTGTGGCGAAATCCCAAACATAGCTGTCTCTATTCACCCGCGCCAATTTAACCAGCAAAGTAGCCACATAAGACGGTGTTAAAACCACATCGTTGAGTTTGTCTTGCGTAAACCCGAGCCAAGAGTACATTTCGTTAAACAGCTTGCCTGTGAAATCGGTGGTTAAGCCGATTTTGTAATAAATACCCAAATCATCAACAATTTTGGTAAACACACGTTTAAGCTGGCTTTCGCCTTTTTGCGGTTTGTTGATGTTGTCGGTTAAGAGTGTATTAGACAAAGTGCGGATAATTAAATCTTTTTTATCTTGTGGTAATTGCTTTTTATTAAAAAAAGCGTTTATTTTACGAATAATAATATCACCATCTCGATTACCCTCTTCTTCAGATGATTTTAAATCTTCTTTTTCTAAAGGTTTTACCTTGTTGGGTACGCCAAGTGTCGCAATGATTGAAGCTGCAACAAGATAAACACGGTCGTTTTCGCCCAAACCTTTTTCGTTTTGGTAAATATCGTTATTAAGTTTGGTCAGACTAGCATCGATCTCTTTTTCACGCTTTTCTTTGATTTTTTCTAATTCTTCGGAAGAAAGCGTTAATTGCTTAACTTGTGCGATAAAATCGTCAAAGTTTTCTTTGGCAAGAAAAGAAAAATCGGAAAATTCGCCGACTTTTTGTCCTACACCAAGATTGGATTTCGCCACATAATAAACCCCAATTTGATGACGAATTTTGCCTTTTTCGTCTTTTTCGCCCGTCATACCAATGGCGATAATTTCGGTGTAGCTGGTGTGATGAAGTAAAGCATTAGCATAATGCACTGCACCATTAACCGCATAGCCGTTGATATGCTTGAAATTTGGTTGGTTTTTCGCCGTGCGATTATCTACATTACCTTCGGCATCTAATTTTGCCAACTTGTCGCCATAGCCTTTGTACTCAATTAAAATAGGGTAATATTCGGTATTGGCTGCCTGTAACAACAATTTTGCGTCAGGACGATTTACCCCTACACCACCATTTTTAGAAAAATAATCTTTTAACGCTTTATCAATTTCATCATTGAGTGTTTCTTGTTCTAATTTATAATCTAATTGATATTTTTTTAGCCAGCCGTTTGCTAAATCTGCAATATTCGGTTCAATAGATTGTCGTTTCGCCATTTTATGCCTTGTTTGGTCATCAATTAAGGTCGGGTATTATCTTAAATTTCAATATATTGTGCTATGTTTTTTGTGATGTTTGGTTTTACTTTTCCTAATTTAATCCTGTTGCCATATTATTTGGCACTATGGAGTTGATTAACTGCTTTTTTATAATTTTCAAGCCACTGTTGCCAACGAATATTTCCGTATCTTTCTCTTAAATTAAAGGCTCGCCTAGCGAGCCTTATTTATATTTTCTATTCAATTAGCCTTTTACTGCAAAACTCACCATTTTTAACGGAACGTAGATTTCTTTGACGATTTCGACATTTTCCAAATATTTGGCGACATTTTCATCGGCTTTGGCAAGGGCTTTGACTTCGGCTTCGGTGGCATTGGCTGATACGGTGATTTTGCCACGCACTTTACCGTTGATTTGTACCACCACTAATTTTTCGTCTTCGACCATCGCTGATTCATCGGCTTGCACCCACGGGGCGAAGTCGATGGTGTCTTTATTGCCGAGGGCGTGCCACAGTTCAAAGCAGATATGCGGGGTGATTGGGTAGAGCATTCGTACCACCGCACTCAAGGCTTCCGCCATTACCGCCCGATCTTGTTCGTCTGCAAGCGGTGCTTTCGTGAGCTTATTCATCAATTCCATAATCGCCGCAATCGCCGTGTTGAACGTTTGGCGGCGGCCAATATCATCGCTCACTTTGGCAATCGTTTTATGCACATCACGGCGGAGCGTTTTTTGAGCAGCGGATAATGCAGCGGGATCTAAGGCAACATTTGCCGGATTTTGTTGATATTCATAAGCTAAGTTCCACAAGCGACCAAGGAAACGTTTTGCCCCTTCTACGCCGGATTCTTGCCATTCCAACGTCATTTCTGCCGGGCTGGCGAACATCATAAACAGGCGAACCGTATCCGCACCGTATTTGTCCACCATTTCTTGCGGATCGATACCGTTATTTTTGGATTTGGACATTTTGGTCATTCCGCTATGCACTAACTCACGCCCTGTTTTGTCGAAGGCTTTTAAAATCCGCCCTTTTTCGTCTTTTTCGAGGGTAACTTCCGTTGGTGAAACCCAAATACGTTCGTTGGTCGGGCTGGTGTAGTAGAAGGCATCGGCAAGCACCATTCCTTGACAGAGCAATTTTTCCGCCGGTTCATCGCTATTAACAAACCCTGCGTCTCGTAGCAATTTGTGGAAGAAACGGAAGTAGAGCAAGTGCATTGTGGCGTGTTCAATCCCGCCGATATATTGATCGACCGGCAACCAGTAATTTGCCTCGTCTGCATCTAGCATTGCTTGGTCAAATTGCGGGCAAGTGTAGCGTGCATAGTACCAAGAGGATTCCATAAAGGTGTCGAACGTATCCGTTTCTTTGAGTGCCGGTTTACCCTCAAAGGTGGTTTTCGCCCAGTTTGGATCGGCTTTAATCGGGCTTTTTACGCCGTCCATTTGCACGTCTTCCGGCAAAATAATCGGGAGATCCTTTAACGGCACGGTAACGACTTCGCCGTCTTCTAAGGTCATCATTGGGATTGGCGCACCCCAGTAGCGTTGGCGGGAGACCCCCCAATCACGCAAGCGGTAATTGACTTGGCGTTTTGCCACGCCCATTGCTTCTAATTTATCGGCTATCCCGTTGAATGCCGCTTCAAAGCCTAAGCCGTTAAATTCATCGGAGTTGATCAATTTACCGTGTTCGGCAAAAACGGCTTGGCTGTAATCCCAGTCGCTGCCGTCAAGCGGTGCGATTACCGGTGAAATCGGCAAACCGTATTTGCCGGCAAATTCGTAATCTCGCGGGTCGTGTGCCGGTACAGCCATTACGGCTCCCGTGCCGTAGTGCATCAAGACGAAGTTTGCCACCCAGATAGGTACGGCTTTTTGGGTGATTGGGTGAATCGCATATAAGCCAGTTGCCATCCCTTTTTTCTCCATTGTGGCAAGTTCGGCTTCTGCCACTTTGGTGTTTTTACACTCTTGAATAAATGCGGCAAGTGCGGGATTAGTTTCGGCGGCACGGGTTGCCAGCGGGTGAGCCGCTGCCACAGCCATATAGGTTACGCCGTAGAACGTATCCGGACGGGTGGTGTAAACGTCCACCGTATCATCGCTGTCTTTCACTTTAAAGGTGATTTGTACCCCTTCGGAACGCCCGATCCAGTTGCGTTGCATTGTTTTAACCTGATCCGGCCACTGCGGTAAGCTATCCAAACCGTTTAATAATTGCTCGGCATAATCGGTAATTTTGATAAACCATTGCGGGATTTCACGCTGCTCTACCGGTGTATCACAACGCCAGCAGCAGCCTTCGTGAACTTGCTCGTTGGCAAGTACCGTTTCGTCGTTCGGGCACCAGTTTACTGTGGAGGTTTTTTTGTAAACCAACCCCTTTTTGTACAATTCCGTGAAAAACCACTGCTCCCATTTGTAATATTCCGGACGGCAGGTGGTAACTTCCCGATCCCAGTCATAACTAAAGCCCAGCACTTTGAGCTGGTTTTTCATATATTCGATATTTTCGTATGTCCATTTTGCCGGTGCGGTATTATTTTTAACCGCAGCACCTTCCGCCGGCAAGCCGAAAGCGTCCCAGCCCATCGGCTGTAACACGTTTTTGCCGATCATTCGCTGATAGCGGGAGACGACATCGCCAATGGTGTAGTTGCGAACGTGCCCCATATGTAAGCGACCGGACGGGTACGGCAACATTGATAAACAATAATATTTCTCTTTAGACGCATCTTTTACCGCTTTAAAAACCTTGTTTTCCGCCCAGTACTGTTGCACTTTCGGCTCGATCGCACTGGGATTATAGTGTTGTTGCATAAACTTTAACCTTGAATTTGTGAAAAAAATTGTCTCATAGGATAGCGTAAAACAGGCATTTTTTGAATGACAAGCGGTGAGATTTTGGGGATTTTTTACGAATATAATGCAAAAGAGATTGATTATCAATTTTGGTGTTGTATACTCTATAACGTATCTCATTACTTAAAAGCCTAAATGGAGTTATTATGCAGTTTAATAAAAACAAATTAACCGTGGCGATTTTGTGCGCCGTCTCTTCCAGCCTCTACGCCAACCAATCGGAAACGCTTGATATGGTTGAAGTAATCGCTAATTCCGGCACAAAAACGGCAACGGATGTGGTTACTTTAGAACAACGCAATCAGAGTACTGAAACGGATCTGCGCAGTTTATTCAGCCCTGAACCATCCATTGAGTTTGGCGGCGGTAACGGTACCTCGCAGTTTTTAACCATTCGTGGAATGGGGCAGAACTCGGTGGATATTGTCGTAGACGGTGCGTCATCGGATAGCCAGATTCTATATCACCAAGGGCGTTTTATTATTGATCCGTCGTTGTTGAAAAATGTGTCTGTCAAGAAAGGGGCGGGCTCAGCCAGTGCAGGTATTGGTGCAACCAACGGTGCGATTGTAGCAAAAACAGTAGATGCGTTAGATTTACTGAAAGGCAGTGATCGCAACTATGGCTTTAAACTAAACAGTGGCTATGCAAGTAATGACGGCTATTCTTACGGTGCAAGTGTGTTCGGCAAGGCGGGTAATTTTGATGCGTTACTCTCATTCAACCGTAATGATGAAGATAATTACAAACCGGGCAAAGGCTTTATCAATGGCTTAGACGGTAGCAACAAAGTGCCTTATAGTGCTCTTGATAAACGCAATTATTTAGCGAAATTAGGTGCAACCTTTGGCGATCACCGTTTTGTGTTAAGCCATATGCAAGATCAGCACCGTGGTACACGTTTAGTGCGTGAGGAATTTGCCATCAACGGAGAGCGTTTGAGTTTAGAGCGTCAATCGCCGTCCTACCGTGAAACAACATTAAGTAATACCAATCTTGAATATATCGGCAAAAATTTAGGCTTTGTGAGCGAATTAACCGCTAACGCGTATTTGATGAAAAACAAACGTTACTCTGCCGATGACAGCGGTTGCGGATATTGCGGTAAGGTTGCTGGCCCGACAACAACGGTCATTGAAACTCGTGGAGCGAATTTGAATTTGGATTCTTACCTTGGTGAAAATGTACTCGTCAAGTATGGACTGAATTATCGTCATCAAGAAATTGAACCGCATACTAAAAAGGCATTTGTTAAAAATAACCCTGAAAAAACGGATACTGGTGCTTATGTCGAAGTGATTAGTAGCATTTCCGATTTCATCTTAACCACGGGGTTACGTTACGATCACTTCTCAATGCAGGCGAATGATGGGGTGAAAGCCTCTGGCAGTAAATTAAATCCGAGTGTCGGTTTAATCTACCAAGCGACACCGGAATTGAGCTTCAGTGCAAACCACAACTACGCTTCACGCAGTCCGCGTTTATATGATGCGTTAATGGTAGGGCTTAGACAAATCTCGGTTGATCCGAACATCAAAGCAGAGCAGGCTCGTAATACGGAAATTGGCTTTAATTATACAAATGGCGATTTTACCTTTAAAGGTGGCTATTTCTGGCAAAAAGTCGATGATCTGATTGTGAACCCACAAGAAAGACACGATGCCGCAGGTAATGTGATCAATGGCGTGAAACAAGCAGTAAATGACGGTTATTCTAAAAACCACGGCTACGAATTTGACGCTTCTTACCGTTATCAAGGCTTTACCGGGCGTTTGGGCGTGGCAGACAGCAAGCCAAGATTTTACTTGAACAACACCAAAGCCGATTCCCGCTTAAACCCTGAATTTGCAGTACAAACAGGTCGTACTTGGACGGCAGGCTTAGCCTATCGTTTTGACAATCCTGACCTAGAATTAGGTTGGAAAGGTCGTTATGTAGAGAAAGAGCGTGGCTACGCGTTAGCGAATGCGGACAAAACCGCGGCAGAAACTTACCGTGCAAGCTATGTTACTCACGATTTCTATCTCAACTGGAAACCGTTGAACAATAAGAATTTAAACTTAAACCTTGCATTAAACAATGCGTTTAATAAATTCTACTACCCACACAGCCAACGTGGTGCAACCTTACCGGGTGTCGGGCGTGATCTCCGTTTGAATGTGAATTACACTTTCTAACAAGCGGTGAGATAAAACCATAAAAATGCAAATAGCGATTGGTAATCCCAATCGCTATTTTTTAAGGTAGAAATTGAAAGTTGAAGATATCTGCAAGAGCCTAGCTGGGTGTCGCTGGAAAACGGTTTTCATCAAGCCAGATTTACCGAGTAGCCGATAAGACAGCTAATTCCCAAATCAACAAACTAACCAACCGATATCTCTCCTTTCTCATCGGTCAAAGCGCGTTTTTCTTTATTCCAGTATGGTTATGCAATATGGTTGCTTCTCAATTTAAATGAGTGAGTAAAATTGAATTTCAGATTGAATTGACATTATTTATCTTATTTGTACTGGGGGATGAGAAAAGCACTAAAGCTAACTTTACCATAATATAAAATTGAGGCGAGATTGAGCCGGTTATTACGGATGAGAAACTACACGTTGAATATGAATTATCAAATAAAGCCGCTCATCCTCATTTAATGATTTGTGATAATTTACAGTAAGATATTTATCAATTCTTTCCACACATTGATATGCTTTCGGATAGGCAGCTTTCGTTTGCCGATAGAGAAAATCATCACCTAAAGCAGGCTCGGCGTTCGCAAAAAAACGTTGGGCAAAATGTTGTAAATGGGTTAGAAAACGGGCATAGTCATAGCTATTTTCATCTAACACTAAATTAAAATGATAGCCGACCATACTTAAAAGATCTTTAATTATCTGAGTGGCTTTATAGGTATCCGCCATCATTGAACCGTCTGTACGAGCATTAAATATATGAAGGGCAATAAAACCTGCTTCATCTTCTGCCATTTGCACGCCGAATCGTTTTTCAATGAGCTGCAAAGCATATACGCCGATGGCAAACTCTTGTTTATAAAGACGCTGAATTTCAAATAATAAGCCGTTTGGTACGGTTTGATTCTGTTTGGCTCGTTCCACTGCGTGGAAAATATGATCGGGAAGGCTGGCAAAAATACTATTTGAAAGGGGCGTACCAAGTTGTTGATTGGCAAAATTGACTATGCAATTGGTAAGTTGGAAATATTCCGGTGGAATTTCGCTTAAAATTTCAGTTAAACGGGCGGCAAACAGGCTTTTATTAAGGCTAAAGGTTTTCTCTACTAGACTTTCATCTGCCAAATCACCGACTTTTTTCCCAAATGCAATACCTTTTCCAAGTACAACAAGTTCGGTTTGAATTTCATTTTCGGCTTGAATCGCATTATTATTAAAGATCTTGGTAATTTTAAGCATAATAAAACCTCGTAAGCGGTCGGATTTTGCAAAAATTCTACAAAATTCAACCGCTTGTGTCGATCAGGATTAAGAGAGATCCGCACCGTTTGATGCAATCACTTTTTTATACCAATAGAAGGAGTCTTTCGGTGAACGTTTACCGGTGCCGTTGCCATCATCGTCAATATCAACGTAAATAAATCCGTAGCGTTTGGACATTTCCGAAGTAGACATACTGACAAGATCAATCGGACCCCATTCCAAATAACCGAGTAACTCAACACCATCACTGATTGCTTCTTGTATTTGAGCGATATGAGAGCGGAGATAATCAATACGGTAGCTGTCGTGAATAGCCCCATCCGCTTCGACTTTGTCGTAAGCGCCTAAACCGTTTTCGACAATGAAAAGCGGTTTTTGGTAACGGTCGTACATATCATTTAGGACAATGCGTAGTCCGACAGGGTCAATTTGCCAGCCCCAATCCGAAGCGGTCAGATATGGATTTTTGACGCCTTCAATTAAGTTTCCGCCTACTTTTTCGCCCTCATCGTGTGTGGTTACGCAAACCGACATATAGTAACTGAATGAAATAAAATCGACAGGGTACTGTTTTAAAACGGCATCATCGCCCGCCTCTTTTTGGATATGTACATTATTTTCTTGCCAATGGCGTAGCATATAACGTGGATATTCGCCTCGAGCGTGCACATCGGTAAAGAATAAGTTTTGTTGATTGCCCCATTGTGCCAAACGCTGGTCTTGTGGATCGGCAGTTAAAGCATAATGGTGTAAACGGGCAAGCATACAGCCCATTTTCGCATCAGGAATAATCTCGTGTAGAGCTTTGGTGGCTAACGCACTTGCTACAAACTGGTGATGCAGTGCCTGATATTTGGCATTTTCACGTTCCGCTTCCGGAATACGATCAAGCACGATACCGCCGCCTGTATAGGGGCTGTGCATTGTGATCATATTGATCTCATTGAATGTCAGCCAATATTTCACTTTGTTTTTATAACGTTTAAATACCGTTTCGGCATAACGCACGAAATGCCCAACTACCTCACGTGAAACAAAGCCGTTATATTTTTGCACTAAGCCAAGCGGAATTTCATAATGGCAGAGTGTTACCATAGGCTTAATCCCGTGTTTGAGCATTTCATCAAACATATCGTCATAATATTGTAAACCTGCTTCATTCGGCTGTTCGTCATATCCGTTCGGGAAAATACGCGCCCAATGAATAGAAATACGAAACATTTTAAAGCCCATTTCACCAAACAGAGCGATATCGTCTTTATATTTATGATAGAAATCTATGCCCTCCCGTTTTGGGAAACGGGCTTGGCATTTTCCGGATAAAATATCATCAATACGCTGTGAATCGACTTCAATTGCTGCACTGTGAGCCCCTCGTTCCGCCTTTGGTATATAGGCTACCATATCTGCTGATGATAACCCTTTTCCATCTTGATCAAAACCGCCTTCGATTTGGTTAGCTGCGGTCGCACCTCCCCATAAAAAATCGGTTGGAAATGGTTTTAAACTACACATTTTAAAATCCTCACTTTATTTTGGTAATAAAAAAGCCTAAGCAAGATAAAACACGGTTAAGTACTTTATCTTGCTTAGGCTTGCCGAATTAACGTAACACCCTAAGTGTTTTTTTACTGTTTGTAAATCTAACGAAAAATTTGACCGCTTGCAAGAGATGGAATACCGTTTTGTGATCTGCCTCACAAAATAAGTTAGATAAGCCCGAATTTTTTTAAATGCTTTATATACTCCGTCTTCATCGACATCTGCAGTCACAAAATCAGCTGTAGATTTGATTTCTTTGCCACCATTTCCCATTGCCACGCCTATGGCACAATATTTCAGCATCGGAATATCAATTTTGGCATCGCCGAAAACAAAAGTATCTTCTTGGCTCTCTCCAAGATATTCAAGCAATACCGAGATTGCATACCCTTTATCAATATTTTTTCGTCTAGCCCGATTTCCCATAAGTCAGGCGTAACCTCCGTTCGACTCCGTCCTGTGCAGATAAAAATTTTATGTCCTTTTTGTCGGGTTGTTTGAATAGCCTGAATTGCAGATTTTGGTACTTCATTTTGATAATTCACTAAGTGCCGTCCACATCTAAAAAAATAATTTTGCCCATAGGTTATCCTATTGGGTTAGACGTTGTTTTGCCACCCATTGAAACAGGTGATCACCTTGCGGATTAACGGGTAAGTTTCTTGCGCTATAAATCCAAGACCAATGTCCGTTATAGTCTTTTTTGCCAATTTGTACCGTAGGATAAGCGGTCAAAATAGCTCCGCTTTCTCGTAAAAATTGGAAAACCCGTTTTGACGTATTAGTATAGGAAATCGTTGGATCGTTAGCAGAATGAACCAACCAAAGCGGTTTATGTTTGATTTTTTCTAAATCGGCTTCGGTCGTTGCTTTACCGCCTGATAACGGTGCTTTGTCTAAAGCAGGTGCTGCGATACTCGCAGCGGCAAAAAGCTCCGGATATTCAATATACATTCTAAGTGCCATATAACCGCCAGCCGAAGCGCCAAATAGATAAATCCGTTGGTTATCGATAGCATTATTTGCGACTATTTCATCAATTAAACCTTTCATTTTCTGAATATAGTTTTTGCTGTAATTGTGATACCAAGTATCGGGAGCTTGTGGGGCGATGACATAAGCGCCACCAAATATTTTCTGTGTGTTAGTTTCGGCAAAAGCAATTGCACCACGGTTTGCTAATAGCTGGGCGCGGTTGTTTTGGTATGAGCTGACACCTCCCTCACCATTACCGTGAAACCAGATGATAAGCGGTCGTTTTTGAGCGGAATTTTGCAAATTAGGTGAGAAAATTTGATAATTTAAGCCACTTTTCGATATTTTCGGGGTAAAACGCTCAACCTCATTATCCATAATATCAGTTTGCTTAAATTGAGGAATTTGAGTAAAAATACCGACTTGTTTTAGGTTAATTTGATAATCCAGTTGCTGTTCGACATTGCGTGAAATCTGCCCATCAATATAAGCTAAAGTATTTGCTTGGCTATTATCTGAGAATCTTAATTCAATATTGCCGTTATTTTTTACGCTTACGCTGTTCATTGACTGTTTGCCCTCGGATTGCCCGAATACGTTATTGTTTTGCGGATCAATAGGTAAATTACTTTTTACATAAACTTCAAAAATATCAGGGGTGAGGTTTTGACGGTTAAATTTCAGATGTTTAGTCTCTAATTCAAGAGCGGTAATTTTTTGCCCGTCATCAAATACTTGGGCTTTTAGACTAAAATTAATAGTTTGGGCAGAGAGGGTTGAACTTACTAATATCACTAAAAAAGACCACTTTTTCATTTTAGTATCTCCTAAAAGTAAGCGGTTAAACTCTTAGTTTATTTTGTAAAAGCTATTAAAAATTTAACCGCGTGTAATAAGGTTATGATTTACTGAGCACTACTTTAATTAAAGGCTCGTTTTGATAAATATGTGGCGCTTGGTTGGTGATAACATCAAGGTAGTCTTCGCTGTTGGCAATAATCACCGGTGTTATTATTTGGTAACCTGCCGTTTTAATTGCTTCAATATCAAATGTGCCGAGCAGTTGCCCAACTTCGACTTTATCACCGTCTTGCACGAAAGTTTCAAAATATTTTCCGTCCAGTTTTACCGTATCCATTCCGATATGAATTAAGATTTCTAAACCATCGTCAGAGACAATATTGTAGGCGTGCTTAGTTGGGAAGACGGAGCTGATTGTACCGTTTACGGGGGATATTAGCTCACCTTTGGTTGGTTCAATCGCAACCCCTTTTCCTAAAGCTTCTGAGGCAAACAGTGGATCTTGAATATCCGTTAATTTGTGAATATTGCCTTCTAACGGGCTGACTAAATGAAATTTTTCCATTGGAATAGCTGAAACCTGTGCGTTATTCGTTTTTTCAGGTTTTGTTACGGTATGAGTAGTTTGTTGCGGTAGCATTGTATCGCTATAACCGAATAGATAAGTCAGTATGCCTGCAACAGTAAAAGCAGCGATCATTCCAACGGTGTACATCAAAATATTTGATCCCTCGCCGATAATTACAGGATAAAGAAGTAGTCCCGAGAAGCCGAAAGCAAACATTTTCGTGCCACCCCAACCAATAATCGCACCACCGATAGCACCGCCTAAAACACCGCATACAAACGGTTTTTTAAAGCGTAAGGTAATGCCGTAAATAAGCGGTTCGGTAATACCCAGTACGCCACTAAATGTTGTTGAACCGGCAAGAGATTTTATCTCTTTATTGCGTGATTTTAGGAATACAGCAAAAGTTGCCCCTGCTTGTCCTAGTACTGCCGCGGCTGTTAATGGACCGATTAAATCGAAACCGACAATCGCCATATTGTTGATCATAATCGGGGCAATACTCCAATGAATACCGAAAATCACCAATACTTGCCATAAAGCCCCGACAACAAGACCGGTAGCGATAGGACTGGCTGCATATAACCAAGCCAATACGGTTGCGATTCCGTTTCCGATAGCACCGCCAACAGGCCCGATAACAGCTAAAGTGAGCGGTACAACGACTAACAATGTACAAGCAGGCGCAAAGAAGTTGCGGACAGATTCGTGCCAAATGTTTTCAAAAAAGCGTTGAATATAAGATTGAGCCCATACTGCAATTAGAATTGGAATTACACTGTAGGTATAAGTCATTGTGGCTAATTCAAAACCTAAAAAAACCAACGGTTTGCCGCTTGAACTTACCTCAACAATACTCGGGTAAACTAACGCTGCGGCAACTGCGACTGCAATATAAGGGCTGGCTTTTACTTTAACCGCACAAGTAATGGCAAGTAAAATAGGTAAAAAATAGAAAGTCGAACTCGCTGTCGCATCTAGCATAGTGAATGTACCTGAAGCCGGATCTAATAAGCCCGACACCTGCAAAATCGCAATTAAGCCTTTTAAAATACCGGCACCTGCCATCACTCCCATAAGAGGGGTAAATGAACCGGCAAGGAAATCAATGCCTCGATTTATTAACGAGGGTTTAGGTAAATCGGCATCATCACCTGCTTGAATGTTTGCGATTTTCATCATTTCCGCATATACCTTTGGCACATTATTGCCAATGACGACTTGGAATTGTCCACCGTTTTCTACCACACTAATGACACCGGCAGTTTGCTCTATTCGGAGCTTATCGGCTTTGGTACGCTCTTTCAATACAAAGCGTAAACGGGTAGCACAGTGTACCAATGAGTGAATATTTTGTTCTCCACCAACAAGTTGGAGGAGAGCTTGTGCGAGTTTGCTAAAATCTTTAGCCATAATCATTTCCTCTTAAAGTTTCAAATCTTTAAGGCAACAAAAAAGCCTAAGCAAGATAAAACACGGTTAAGTACTTTATCTTGCTTAGGCTTGCCGAATTAACGTAACACCCTAAGTGTTTTAGTTTTTGCAAATCTAACGAAAAAAATCCCCCTTTGCAAAGGGGAATCTTTGGTTTTGTGAGCTACTTCACAAAATAATTTTAGGGATAAGGAAACATTTTCCAACCAGCAACGCGGGTGTAAATCGGTAAAATGATTTTCCCTCAAGAATAGCAAAATCGTTTTTGAATATAAAATATAGACGTGTAACTTTATGCGAAATTAACGGATTTATGCTAAAATCCCGCCACGTTTTAGTCGCTGCTTTCTTTGCGGGCGGCGTACAATGTCGAAATTAACGGAAAACCGACCGCTTGCAAGCGGTCGGTTACTCTCCAAAACGTGCAAATTTCTTTTTTAATCAACACGTAACCTTTCGTATGGGTTACCACTGTATAAGGATTTAAAATGCCAATTATTACTTTACCCGATGGCGCTCAACGCCAATTTGATCACCCTGTTTCCGTAATGGACGTTGCCCAAAGTATCGGCGCAGGGCTGGCAAAAGCTACTATTGCCGGCCGTGTAAACGGTGTACGCCGTGATGCGTCCGATATAATCGATGAAGATGCTACCCTTGAGATCATCACTGCCAAAGATGAAGACGGCTTGGAAATTATCCGCCATTCAACGGCGCATTTGCTCGGACACGCGATTAAACAGCTCTTCCCCGGTGTAAAAATGGCGATCGGGCCGACTATCGACAACGGCTTTTATTACGACATTGATTTAGATCGCTCCCTCACTCAAGAGGATATTGATGCCCTTGAAAAGCGAATGTTGGAGCTGGCAAAAACCAATTATGATGTCGTGAAAAAGCCGGTGAGCTGGCAGGAAGCACGGGATACCTTTGAAGCCCGTGGCGAGCCGTACAAAATGGCGATTTTAGATGAAAATATCAGCAAAGACGACCGCCCTGCACTTTATCACCACGAAGAATATGTGGATATGTGCCGTGGGCCGCACGTGCCGAATATGCGTTTCTGCCACCATTTTAAATTGCAAAAAGTCGCAGGCGCATACTGGCGTGGCGACAGCAAAAATAAAATGTTGCAACGGATTTACGGCACGGCGTGGGCGGATAAAAAACAGCTTGCCGACTATTTACACCGCTTAGAAGAGGCGGCAAAACGGGATCACCGTAAAATCGGTAAAGCACTCGATCTGTTCCATATGCAAGAGGAAGCACCGGGAATGGTATTCTGGCATAATGATGGCTGGACGATTTTCCGTGAGCTTGAAACCTTTGTACGCACTAAGCTAAAACAGTACGATTACCAAGAGGTAAAAGGGCCGTTTATGATGGATCGCGTGCTATGGGAAAAAACAGGGCATTGGCAAAACTACGGAGCGATGATGTTCACCACCTCATCGGAAAACCGTGAATATGCGATTAAACCGATGAACTGCCCGGGGCACGTGCAGATTTTCAACCAAGGGCTGAAATCTTACCGTGATCTACCGTTGCGTATGGCGGAGTTTGGCTCTTGCCACCGCAACGAACCGTCCGGCTCGCTACACGGCATTATGCGTGTGCGTGGTTTTACCCAAGACGATGCGCATATTTTCTGTACGGCGGATCAGGTTGAAAGCGAAGTAACTGCCTGTATTCGTATGGTGTACGATATTTACAGCACTTTCGGGTTTGAAAACATCAAAGTAAAACTTTCTACCCGTCCGGAAAACCGCATCGGTACAGACGAAATGTGGCAAAAAGCGGAGGATGATTTAGCCGCTGCTTTGAAAGCCAACGGGTTAGAATATGAAATTCAGGAAGGCGAAGGCGCATTCTACGGGCCGAAAATCGAATTTACCCTGCACGATAGTCTTGACCGTGCGTGGCAGTGCGGCACCATTCAGCTCGACTTCTTCCTACCGGAGCGTTTAAGCGCCTCTTATGTGGCGGAAGATAACGACCGCAGAACGCCTGTGATGATCCACCGTGCAATTTTAGGGTCGCTTGAACGTTTTATCGGGATTATTACCGAAGAGTATGCCGGTTTCTTCCCTGCGTGGCTTGCACCGACTCAAGTGGTAGTGATGAATATTACCGACAGCCAAGCGGACTATGTGCAAAGTGTAGTGAAACGTTTATCCGATGCGGGTATCCGTGTTAAAGCGGATTTACGCAATGAAAAAGTCGGCTTCAAAGTGCGTGAACACACCCTCCGTCGCGTGCCGTATATGCTCGTGTGCGGTGATAAAGAGATCGAAGCCGGCAAAGTGGCGGTGCGTACCCGTAAAGGGGCGGATCTCGGCACATTTACTGTGGAAGAATTTGCCGAAATGCTCAAAAAACAAGTGCGTGATCGTGAATTGAAATTATTCGGCGAAGCCTAGTTTTTGCAAATAATCGAAGAAAAAACACCGCTTGTGCGGTGTTTTTTATTTTATGCCAGCTTAGCATAGATTTGATTTATGCCATAATCAGGGCAATAAGAAAATGTTAATTCATAACCTAACTGAATATCAGCAGTATTAACTAACGCTTTTAAATAGTCTAAAAGAGCCAAAAATAAACTATCTATATCTGCATAAGTGATATTTGCCTCTACATAGAATTGATCTGTGTCTCGGTTTTCAAGATGAGCAATAGATTTATCACGAATTGTTTTTACGCCCTCAAAAATGCGATCAAAATCGTCAAAATAGTCATCAAATGTTGGTATCAAGCAACCACGCTCTCCTAATGTTTCTCTTAATTGAAAAAGGCTAACCGGACTTGCTTTTTCAAAGAGTGTACAAAGCGTGAGAATAGATTGCTCAAAATAGGCTTTCTTTATCAGAGGGAATGAATAATATTGGTGGTATATTTTTCCCCCATCACTATCACGCTGTTTCGCAATCTCTTTCTGTTCTTGAAAATAATGATAGGCTATTTTCAGTCTGGAATGGAATGCCGTTAAACACTCGGAGAATGAGAGTTGATTTGTCATACTAACGTCTCCATTTTCCAGTAGTTGGATTATATTCGATAGAGTATGGACAAGACAATTGACTACCTTCTATTGTGATTGAAAAGGAGTAATCGGGAAAGTTAGAAAGTGAGGAGGTTTTGTAGTAGCAAATGACGTAACGTAAGCCTTTCGCCTCTGCCCCTGTATTATCTGCTTTTACCCAATCATCAGCCGATGCTATAAGCGGTAAACTCAATCCAATAGTTGCGATAAGTAGTTTCTTTAACATAGAATTCTCCTATAAAAAATAAATTAGACAACGTTAGAAAATATCTATATTCTATTTAACGATTGAGATATACTCCACACACTATATCGGCAATTTCTGACGAATTTTGATAGAAAATAGAGAGAAAAATGACAGATGAACGTTCAAGAGAAAATTCGGGCAATGCGAGAGATTAAACATTGGTCGCAGGAAGAAATGGCGGAGAAGCTGGCAATGTCGCCAACCGGCTATGCGCGTATTGAACGTGGGGAAAGTAAATTAAATTTAGAGCGGTTACAACAAATAGCAAATATTTTTAATATTGATGTCGTTGAATTAATGAGCAGTAATGAAAAGAGCTTAATTTGTTTAATTAGTGAAAATAGTGATTATAGTTCAAATTATTATGCAGGCGATGAAAAAATAATATTAGAAAATGAGAAATTAAAATTAATTATTGAGCATAAAAATGAATTAATTTCACAACAGAAATCGGAAATATTAGCATTAAAAGAAATTATTACATTATTAAAAACACAAAATCATTAATTTATCTTTAAAAGAGATAAAGTTTAAACTTAAAGGGCTAATATCGAAATGAATTGATATTAGCCCTTTTGATTTGAACAGGGTTTGCAAAAAACACGCTAAAACTCACCGCTTGTAGAGCGGCTAATCTATGTTAGTTAATCACACCGCACGCCATTCTTGCGCCGCCACCGCCGAGTGAGGCTGGGTGATCGGCGTGGTTATCGCCACCGGCGTGGATCATTAATGCACGTCCTGCTACATCATCTAATGTTTTTAAGCGTGGAGCAAGCACCGGATTATTCGCATTACCGTGGTGATCGACAAATAACGCAGGTAAATCACCTAAGTGAGCGTTATCAGACCACGGGAAGCCGTGCTGTTTAGCTTCTTTCGGATCCCAATGCCCGCCAGCCCCTAAGCCTGCTACCATTTTTCCGTCTTTCTCTTTTGGCTCACAACTTGGGTTTTGGTGGATATGGAAACCGTGTAAGCCTGCGCTAAGTCCTTTTAAATTCGGCGTAAAGACTAAGCCGTATGGGGATTCGCTAATAGTGATGACTCCGATATCTTTATTGCCGTTTTCCAGATCTAGTTGCTGAATTTTAATGTCTTTTGTTTTCGGCATCTCATTTGCCATTGTTGGTATGGAAAAACCAAATAGTGCAGTTAATGCGAGGGTTAAGGCTTTGATTTTCATAGAAACTCCTGATGTTATATAAATGATAGGTATGGGGTAATCAAAAATGATTTTGTCGTAGTAATATGCACGGGCATAACGGACGTTATGGTTGGCAGTGGTGAGAAAATGCTTAAAGCCGCAGGCAAGGCAAAAGCGAGCCTCTGTCTGATATGTATATCGTCTGTTATGGTATAAAATCGTCAAAATCCACCTTTCCAAAGGTGGATTTGAGACATTTAATTGAGCGGTTTATCCAGTTGAATATTGCTGACCAACCCTTTTGAGTCAAACTGAATAAATAGGGTGCGTTGGATAGGCTCTTCGTGCCCTTTACGCAGAATGAATACATAATCCCAACGGTTTTCCGCAAACGTATCGGTGAGCATCGGAGTACCGAGTAGGTATTGCACTTGCTCTTTCTTCATTCCTACTTTGACCTGATCGATTTTTTCTTGTTCTAGATAGTTGCCTTGTGGTACGTCAATGCGATAGACCACTTTTTTAACCGTGGAGCAAGCGGTTACGCCTAGTGCAAGGCATAAAATTGCTATAAGAGATTTTATTTTCATAGTAATGACCTGTTGTAATCGCAAAAATTTACGGCGGATCATACCGAAACCGCCTATAAAATGCCATTATTTATTACGTTCGAGTTGATCCCGTAAATTTGCCGGCAATCCTTTGATAGTTAAACTGTCGTTTAGTTCATCCCAGATTAAACGTTCGCCGAGTAATTCCGCATCAAAACTGATAGTAACCCCTTTACCTGAACCGGAATATTTGGTTAAGGTTTTGAGCGCATTGCGTACCGGCGGAATGCTCTCGGCTAAGCCGTAGGCTTGGCTTTCGGCAAAATCGGCAAAGTTTTGTGCGTTCAAGGTTGGTAGGGTTGCGGAAAGTTCTTCGAGAGCGATTTCTTCACCGCTGTTGATCTGCCCTTTACAGTAATCGAACACTTGCTTTTTCACCGCTTGGGTTTGGTTGCTGTTTAGATCTCCCTGTTCGCAATAGTCGCTCACCGCCTGTAATAAGGTTTGGTTTTGTAATTGCGGGTTTAAGCCCTCTTCGGCGCTTAAAAAATCCATAAAAAAGTCGGCTACTTTACGCCCGACTCTGCCTTTAATAAAGGTTAAATAACGGTCGGACTGGGCATTGAGCTTTAGCTCGGTCAGATTGATGCGGCAGGCGATATCATATTGGGTAATGTCCAAATATTCGGTGCGTTGAACCTCTAATTTATCGTCCACCAGCATTGAAGAGCGGCTGTCGATCAAAGCGATGAAAAGGTATTCGGTCGCGAGGAACGTGTAGCGACATAAAATAAACGTGCCGCCGGCAGCGAAGGGGTATTTGGCTAATTCAGTCGCTAACATTTTAGCGCAACTGTGGCTAAACGGCAGAAAATCACTTTCCCCCTCCAATAAGCGATTAAGTTGTTGGGCGAACACCGATTCCGCCTGAAACACGCCGTACGCCTTGGCTTTGCCTTGGTAGGCTTGATGCAGTTGCAGCATCATTTGTTCGACTTCGGGGCTGATCGCTAATAAATTTTCCCGCAGAATAGTGGTTAAATTGGGGGTATCACCGTCATTTTGGTGAAGTTGATGAAGGACGATTTCGGTTACATTGATACTCATAATCTTTCTCTTGCAAGCGGTCTGAAAAAGGCAAATTGATGCAAAACATTATAAGCTATTTACAAACGGCAAAAAACCTTTCAAACTCTTTGTGTTGATTTATCACTTAATGAGGAAAATCCAATGACACAGATTATTCATACCGACAATGCCCCAAAAGCCATCGGACCTTATGTTCAAGCGGTTGATTTAGGCAATTTAGTTTTGACTTCAGGGCAAATTCCGGTCAATCCGCAAACGGGCGATGTGCCGAGCGATATTGCCGAACAAGCTCGCCAGTCCCTCGAAAATATCAAAGCGATCATCGAACAGGCAGGCTTAACGGTGTCGGATATTGTTAAAACCACGGTTTTTGTTAAAGATTTAAACGATTTTGCGACCGTGAATGCCGAATACGAAGCCTTTTTCCGTGAAAATCACCACCCGAATTTCCCCGCCCGTTCGTGTGTAGAAGTGGCTCGCCTACCGAAAGATGTCGGCATCGAAATTGAAGCGATCGCCGTGAGAAAAGGCTAATGGAATTTATCCTGCCGAACTGGTCAGTGCCGGCACATATTCACGCCTTGACCACCACCCGCTCAGGCGGCGTGAGCCAAGCCCCGTTCGAGAGCTTGAATTTAGGCGATCACGTTAATGATGATCCGCTTGCCGTCCGGCAAAATCGTGCTTTATTGCAAAATGCCTTGAAGTTGCCGACCCCGCCGGTGTATCTGACTCAAACCCACAGCACACAGGTTTTGACGTTGCCTCTCCAAACTGGGCAAAGCCTTGAGGCTGATGCGGTTTACACGGATCAGCCCAATCAAGTCTGCCTTGTGATGACCGCCGACTGCCTACCCGCTCTCTTTTGCAGTGAAGACGGCACGGAAATTGCCGCCGCTCACGCCGGTTGGCGAGGCTTGTGCTATGGGGTATTGGAAGCCACAGCAGCTAAATTCCGCTGCCCGCCGCATCAAATTAAAGTCTGGCTTGGGCCGGCGATCGGCGCAACGGCATTTCAAGTCGGGCAGGATGTGATCGACCAATTTTGTGCGGTCGATCCCCAAGCCAATAGTGCCTTTGTGCTGGATCAGCGTGCAAGCGGTAAGTTTCTCGGCGATCTTTACCAAATTGCCCGCCAGCGTCTTCAGCGGTTGGGGATTATGCAGATCAGCGGCGGCGATTATTGCACCTATACGGACAGCAAACGCTTCTTCTCTTACCGCCGAGAGAATATGACCGGCAGAATGGCAACGCTGATTTGGCGAAGCGAATAGCAGCAAGCGGTCGAATAATAGCGATTTTTTGCAATATTTGACCGTTTGCATTATTTCGTTTTGCCAATTTTTCATTCTCGGCAGTTATGGTACAATCTCCGCCTATTTTATGATGAGAAAACGAGATTATGAGCCGTCAGAAGAAAACACGCCGTATTACCGATATTATGCCTGCCCGTAAGGTTGAGAAAAAACCGTACGAACAATCCAAAGCAAAACCGAGCAAAAACCGTAAACCGACCCGCTATGAATTAGATTTAGCGGCTAAAGAAGAGAAGAAAAAACGCAAGCATAAGGGCTTGCCGTCCGGTAGCCGTGCCAATGAAGGTTTAAACGAGAAAAAAGCAGTGGCGAAAGAGGTGAAAGATCCGCGTATCGGTAGCCGCAAAAAAGTGCCGTTGATGGTGGAATTTGTTAATCAGCCGGAAAAAGGTAAGTTTATTAAGCCGGTAGCGGTTGAGGATACGCCACGTTTAGCGCCGGAAGTTGAGTTGGAACAGTTGGAAAGCAATGAATGTTTAAATCAATTATTAGATGATTTGGAAGCGGGTAAAACGCTGTCGCCGGCGGATCAAAAATTTGTGGACGACTGTTTGGAACGTGTACATCAGTTGATGACCGAACTGGGCATTGAAGACGAAGATGAGAGCGATGATGCCTTGTTACGTCAATTTGAAACCCTAGATATTAACCAATTCCGATAATAGTAAATGATGCGATTTTTCTTAATCATTCTTGCCCTGCTGATTCTGCTGGCGATGGCGGGCTATGCGTTTTCGTTGGTGCTGAAATTACGCCATCAAAAACAGCAATTAGCGGCGGCACAAAAATCACGCTATTTAGCGGTAATTGACAGTATTGACGTGATTGCCCGTGCAATGTTGGCACAGCAGTGTGATTTTTCCGAAGGGGTATTGCGTTTAAAGCCTCTGTTAGATGTACTGGGCAAAAAATTAAACCGTTTTGTCGCTATGTGGGCGTTGTATGAAACGGTGGAATCTATGCCGATTTTAGAGGCTCGTCAGCAATTAAAACGCAATGAACGAATGAAATTGGATCTCACCCGTGAGGCAAAAGAGGCGGAGCTTGCCGAGCAAATCAAGCTCGAATTACGCCAATTATTAACGGAAATTGCCCAATTTAAACAAGAGTTGAAGTAGGTTTTTTATGTCAGAGATTATTTGGGATAGTGCGCTTATCCAAAAATATAACCAATCCGGCCCTCGTTATACCTCCTATCCGACCGCATTAGAGTTTAACGAAGCCTATAATAATGATGATTTCCAAGCGGCAGCGGCACGTTATCCGAACAAGCCACTCTCTTTATATGTGCATATTCCGTTTTGTCATAAGCTCTGCTATTTCTGTGCCTGTAATAAAATCATCACCCGTCATCAGCATAAAGTCGATATCTATTTAGATTACCTTGAAAAAGAGATTAAATACCGTGCCGAGCTGTTTAAAAACCGGACGGTAACGCAAATTCACTGGGGGGGCGGGACGCCGACCTACTTAGATGAAGAGCAATCTTTACGCCTAATGGCGATGTTGCGTAAACACTTTAATGTGAGCGACCAAGCGGAAATCAGCATTGAAATGGATCCCCGTGAAATTGAGCTACAAATGTTGGATCATCTGCGGGAAATCGGCTTTAACCGTATCAGTATGGGGATTCAAGATTTCAATAAAGAAGTGCAAAAATTAGTCAATCGAGAACAAGATGAAGACTTTATTTTTGCCTTAATGAAACGGGCGAGAGAGCTGGGCTTTAGTTCGACCAACATTGATTTGATCTACGGTTTGCCGAAGCAAACGGTTGAAAGTTTTATGTTCACTTTGCAGAAAGTGATTGAGCTGAATCCGGATCGAATGAGCGTGTTTAATTATGCTCACCTGCCGAGCCGTTTTGCCGCCCAGATCAAAATTAAAGACGAAATGTTGCCGCCACCGGAAACGAAATTGGAGATCTTACAAAAAACGATAGAAACGTTGGATCGTGCCGGTTATAAATTTATCGGAATGGATCATTTTGCCAAACCGGACGATGAACTGGCAATCGCCCAACAAAAAGGCGAATTGCACCGCAATTTCCAAGGTTATACCACTCAAGAAGATGCCGATTTATTGGGAATGGGCGTGTCGGCGATCAGCTTATTGGGCGACAGTTACGCTCAAAATCATAAAGAGCTGAAACAATATTATGCCGATGTCGAAACCCGTGGCATTGCCTTGCATAAAGGGCTGACAATGACCAAAGACGACTGTTTACGCCGTGATGTGATCAAAGCGCTAATTTGTAATTTTAAGCTGGACTATGCCTCACTAGAAAGCCTCTATCAGATTGATTTCAAACGCTATTTTGCCGAAGATTTGGCACTGCTTGCCCCATTGGCGAAAGACGGCTTATTGACGATCGGCGAAGATACCCTGCAAGTGTCGCCGCGTGGACGGTTGTTAATCCGCAATATCTGTATGTGTTTTGATATTTATTCACGTCAGCAGGCAAAAAGACAGCAATTTTCAAGAATTATTTAGTCGGACAAGCGGTCGGATTTGCAGAATTTTGAGCAAAACGTACCGCTTGTGAATAAAAGGATAAGACGATGAAACACTACCGTTACAGCTTACTTTCCGTTGCCATAATCACGGCTTGTTATAGCCAGTACGCCGCCGCCGATTTAAGACACCAATGCTTAGCCGGCGTGCCGCATTTTGAGGGGGAAGTGCTAACGGGCGATCAAACCCAAATGCCCGTATATATTGAGGCGGACAATGCGCTCATCAATCAACCGACCGATGCAACCTATACCGGTGATGTCAGCATTAAACAGGGCAATCGCACGGTTTGGGCGGATCAGGTTCGAGTGGAACAGAATGGCGGTCAAGCCCGTACTGCATATTTAAACGGTCGATTTGATTATCGGGATAATCTGATTCGGGCGACCGGACAAAATGCCCAGATTGATTTAACCGGCAATCAAGCTACTCTTGGCAATGCGGACTACCAATTAGTCGGTCGTCAAGGGCGGGGGACGGCGGAGAGCGTCTCCGCCAACGAACAAACCCGCATTTTAAAAAATGCTTCCTTCACCGCTTGCTTGCCGAATGACAATGCGTGGTCGATTGATGCGGGCGAGATGATCCAACACGTGAAGGAAGAGTATGCGGAGTTATGGCACGCCCGCTTTCGGGTAATGGGCGTGCCGGTGTTTTATTCTCCATATCTGCAATTCCCCATCGGTGATCGCCGCCGTTCAGGGTTACTCATTCCGAATGCGGGGCGTTCGAGCCGCGACGGTTATTACTATTCCCAGCCGATTTATTGGAATATTGCACCGAATATGGACGCAACGATCACGCCGACCTACTATACTCGGCGTGGCTGGCAAATCAGCCCTGAATTTCGTTATCTGACCGCTTTCGGCGAAGGTAAAATGGCAGGGGAGTATGTAAAACGGGATCGCCTGCCGAGCTGGACGGAAAAAGATCGTTCCCGCCATTTATTCTTCTGGCAACATAATATCAATTTTCTTAGCGACTGGCGTTTTTCGGTCGATTATACCCACGTCAGCGATAAACGCTATTTTTCGGATTTTGATTCCGTGTACGGCAACAGTACCGACGGCTACGCTACGCAGAATTTTAAGTTAGGTTACTTCCAGCCCCATTATAATATTGCGATTTCCGGAAAACGTTTCCAAACCTTTGATGACTCCGGCTCGAAACCTTATCGGGTATTGCCGAAAGTAGAGCTGAATTATTATAAAAATGATTTGGTTAAACACGGTGATTTCAGCCTGTATGCCCAATCCGCTTACTTTGCCAACGACAGTAAAGAGATGCCGACGGCGTGGCGTTTCCATCTTCAACCGGCGTTAAATTTCCCGTTGGCGAACCGTTATGCGAGTCTGAATTTAGAGACTAAATTGTATGCTACCTATTATTTACAGAAAAAGGGCGGGGCTGAAAATGCTGAAGCGATTGAACGTAGCGTAACCCGTGTGTTACCGCAACTGAAATTGGATTTGAAAACGGTTTTGAGTGCAAAACAAAATGTGTTTAGTGGCTTTTCACAAACTTTTGAGCCTCGTGTGCAATATCTTTACCGCCCGTATAAAAACCAAGCGAATATCGGCTCGCAACGCCAATCCAGTTTAGGTTTAGGCTATGATTCCGCCCTTTTACAGCAGGACTATTATGCGTTATTCAACGATCGCCGTTATAGCGGTTTAGATCGAATTGCTTCGGCAAATCAAATTACCGCAGGGGGAACAACCCGTTTCTTCAGTAATGAAACGGGGGAGGAAGTGTTTAATTTCAGTGCAGGGCAAATTTATTATCTCAGCCCGTCAAAAATTGACAGCACTTCAATTAACAGTACCGCAAAGCGTTCTTCATCTTGGGCGTTGGAATCAAACTGGAAGTTCCACCCGAAATGGAACTGGCACGGCAGCTATCAATACGATACCCGCTTAAACGAAACGTCTTTGGCGAATATAGCATTGCAATATAAACCGAAAGCGAACAATGTGGTGCAGCTAAATTACCGTTATGCAAGCAAAAACTATATTGACCAGAATTTAAGCTCTAACCGCTATGGTCAGGATATTAAACAGGTCGGTGCGGTGATTGGTTGGGAATTAACCGATAGCGTATCGATGATGGCAAGCCATTACCGTGATATTGCACTGAAAAAGCCGGTTGAAAGCCAGTTGGGGCTAACCTATAACACCTGCTGCTGGAGTGCGACATTCTACGCAGCTCGTAAATTAACGGCAACGCCGGAAGGAAAACCGGATACCCTGAACGATTTTTACTATGACAACCGTTTTGGGCTGAATTTTGAATTGCGTTTCGGGAGCGGCTATAACAGTGGCGTATCCAGAATGTTGAAACGGGGAATGATTCCATATACGGAAGCCTTTAATATCAATTAAGAGACAGGCATAAAAGGGCGCATTAGCGTCCTTTTTTGTTGGTGTTAAAGTTCGTCAAAATAAGCGTTGCCCCACGTTTTTTCGACAAGGTGCAACAAATTTGCAAAATCTTGGTAGGAAGGCACCGCTTGATCGGCAATGCGGTGGCGTTCGCTGATCAGTTTTTGGCGTAATGTTTCATACCACTCAAGCAGCGAGAGCGGCAGGGGCGATTTTGCCCGTCTGCCGAGCCAAAATAAGCCTTGAAACGGAATACTTAACGCAAAAAGTGCGGTAAGTGTGGCATTGGCAAGGATCGACTGTGTGGGATCGTTGAAAAAATATTGCCAACTAATCGCAAAACAGGCAAATGCCGGCATTGCTCGGCTGGCAAATTTGATGAGGCGAATCAGACGGTAATCGGGCATAAACAGGCTGAGCTTTTTCTGGTTTGGGTAGGTGTTCAGATAATGCTGTCCGGCTTGTAACGTTTGGTACATAGGCTGCCTCTGTGAGAAAAAGTCAGCTTATTGTAACCAACTGATAAAAATCTACAATAGCGAAGTGAGCCAACAGTTGCTATACTTTAGCCCGTTTTTTATCGTTAATTTTTCAAGGAAAGGTAATGCCGATTCAATTTCCAACATTATTGCAAGATAGCTGGAATTTTATCCGAAATCAGCTTAATTTCACGTTTATTGGGCTGGGGCTGCTGATGTTAGTTCAGCTTCTGCTGTTCTATTTTACCCCTAAACTCGCCATTGATCCGACAACATTAACCCCCGAAATGTTAGATAAATATGCAAGGGAGTCTTTATTGGCATCATTGCCCGTATTACTGATTTCTGCTATCGGCATTTTGCTTCATATCTTGTTAGTGCTGAATATAAAATCGATTAACAACGGGCAGTATCACCATTTTTTCCAACATATCGGCACGGCATTTGGGCGGATACTGCCGTTTATCGGGCTCTATATTTTAATGTCGCTACCGATGTCTATCGGGTCGGTAGCCCGTGTGGTAGGACAAGCAGGTGGTTTTTCCATTATCGCCTTACCGCTGATGGTAACCGGTATTTTCATCTTCGTGAAATGGTGTTTGGCGGGCTATGTCTATTTAGTTGAAGAACCGCAAAAAAGGGTGTTTGAAACATTAGCGTTTACTTGGCAGATGAGCCGCGGAAAAATGGGGATTCTTTTTCTGTTTTGCCTATTAAGCTATCTTTTCCCGACGGTGATCACATCGTTGATTGGGAATATTGGGGGAATCGGCAGCGTGTTATCGCATATTGTTGCAGCCTTTTTAAGCCTGTTTGTTACAGTGTTTGGCTTCCGCTTCTATCAGGCTTACCGCCAAATTTAAGGAAGAAAAATGAAACAATTACTTGAATTTATCCCGCTGATTTTATTTTTTATTGTTTATAAAAGCTACGGCGTGCAAGAGGCGGCGTTAGTGCTGGTTGCTGCCACCCTTGTTCAGCTTATCGCATTAAAAGTCTTGTATAAAAAAATTGAAAAATCCCAATGGATTATGGGGATTGCGGTGGTATTCTTCGGTTTATTAACCGCCTATTTTAATGACCTTGCCTTTTTGAAATGGAAAGTAACACTGATTAACGGCTTGTTTGCGGCGGCGTTATTGATTAGCCAATTTGTTTTTCGCAAACCGCTGGTGCAAATGCTGCTAGGCAAAGAACTACGCTTACCGCCGGACGTGTGGGGCAAATTAAATCTAGGCTGGGCGGGCTTTTTTATCGTCTGTATGTTCGTCAATATGATTATCAGCTACTATTTTTCTGACGATGTATGGACGAATTTTAAAGTGTTCGGCTTAACCGGTTTAAGTTTAGTTGCCGTAGTCGCCACCTGTTTTTACCTTTACCCCTATTTAAAACAACACACTCAAGATGAGGAAAAAGAATGACAACCAATGTTGAAAAACGCCAACCCGAAGGGACACTGATTTTACGCACTTTAGCGATGCCGTCTGACACGAACGCCAACGGCGATATTTTCGGTGGTTGGATTATGTCGCAAATGGATATGGGCGGGGCGATTTTAGCCAAAGAGCTGGCAAAAGGGAGAGTTGTTACCGTTTCCGTTGATAGTATGAGCTTTCTGCGTCCGGTATCGGTTGGTGATGTGGTGTGCTGTTACGGAAAATGCGTCAAAGTCGGGCGCTCCTCAATGCAGGTAAAGGTAGAGGTTTGGATTAAACAAGTCTATGAAGGCGTGCAGGATCGCCATTGTGTTACCGAAGCGATGTTCACTTTTGTTGCTGTGGATAAAAACGGCAGACCTCGCCCTGTTCCCCGTGAAAATAATTTGGAATTAGCGCAAGCCCTTGCGTTGATTTAAGAAGCAACTCAAAGAGGAAATAGAATGTACTATGTGATTTTTGCCCAAGACAAACCGAATACGTTGGAAAAACGCCTTGCCGTGCGAGAAAAGCATTTAGCTCGGCTCACCCAATTACAAGCGGAAAACCGCCTATTAACCGCCGGCCCAAATCCAGCGATTGATGATGAAAACCCCGGCGAAGCAGGTTTCACCGGCTCAACTGTGATTGCCGAATTTGCGTCATTAGCGGCAGCGAAACAGTGGGCGAGCGAAGATCCCTATGTGGAAGCGGGCGTTTATGGCGAGGTGATCGTCAAACCGTTTAAAAAAGTGTTCTAACGCTTGCTGCAAGCGGTCGGTTTGGGCTGAAAATATACAAACAGTCCAAACGCTTTCGGGGCGAAAACGCCCCTTTGATTACCATTCTGAATAAAACGTTATGTCATTTTTTAGCCACGCTGAACAGGCGCTCGCCTCACTGATTCATCAGCACGATTTAACAATCGATTTGCACATTTTGCTCGCTAACCGACCGCTTGTTACCGCCGTGGCGATGTCCGATTTTGTGTCCCAACAACTGCAAAAACAGCCCGATTTATTCACGGCGTGGTTGGCAAAACCGCCGACTATTGCTGATTGCGGTCATTATGCCGAGCGGCTTGAAGACTTGTTAGCAGATGTGAATGATGAAACGGTGTTACACCGCACTTTACGCCAATTTCGCCATCGGGAAATGGCGGCATTGAGCTTTGTACAGTCAAATAATCTCGCCTTGCCGCAACAGGTGTTTGAGGCGCTGTCCGACCTTGCCGAAGCCTTGATTTTAGCTGCTCGGGATTGGTTGTTTGCCCGTTTATGTGCCGAGTACGGCACGCCGATGAACAGCGAAGGGGAAATCCAACATTTGCTGATTTTGGGAATGGGCAAGTTGGGCGGGCGTGAGCTGAATTTCTCTTCCGATATTGATCTGATTTTTACCTATCCGGATATGGGGGAAACGGTCGGCGGGCGTAAACCGATGGATAACGGCAAATTTTTTACCCGCTTGGGACAACGTTTAATTCGGGCATTGGACGAGATCACGTTGGACGGCTTTGTTTATCGCACGGATATGCGGTTACGCCCCTTTGGTGATAGCGGGGCATTGGTGTTGAGCTTCAACGCAATGGAAGATTACTACCAAGAGCAAGGACGGGATTGGGAACGCTATGCGATGATCAAAGCGAAAATCCTCGGCGAAAATGCGCAGGATATTAACCATCGCTATCTCAAGCAACTGCTGCGCCCGTTTGTGTACCGCCGCTACCTTGATTTCAGCGCGATTCAATCCTTGAGGGAGATGAAGCATAAAATCAGCCGAGAGGTGATGAGACGAGGGCTGACGGATAATATCAAACTCGGCGCAGGCGGGATTCGGGAGGTGGAATTTATCGTGCAGACCTTCCAAATGATGCGTGGCGGGCGGGATAAAATTCTCCAGCAACGCAGTTTATTGGCGGTATTGCCTCAGTTGGCAGCCTTGCAATTATTGAGCGAAGCACAGGTAGCACAACTACGGGAAGCCTATCTGTTTTTACGCCACGTTGAAAATCTGCTACAAGCCATCGGCGATCAGCAAACGCAAACCTTACCGAGCGATGAACGGGATCGGCAACGCCTCGTATTTGGCTGCCGAACGTGGTTGGAAGGTGAACAAAGCAGCCATAACTGGCAGACGTTTTTAGCGTGCTTAGCGACACATCAAGGTAATGTACGGGCAATTTTTGATGAGTTGGTTGGCGAAGATGACAATCAAGAGAGTAGCGACAATCCACAGTTTACGATGTGGCGAGATGTGTTGCATTATCAAATCAATCAAGAAGAACTGGCGGTTTGCTTGCAACATTATCCGGTGGCGGAGCAGGATTATGCGGACATTTACCAGCAACTTTTCAGCACCTTTCAAGAGTGGGTGAAACGCCCAATCGGCGTGCGGGGGCGGGAGGTACTACGCAAATTGATGCCGAAAGTGGCGGACGCTATTTTTAACGAATCGAATTACCTCGTGCTACTGCCTCGTATTTTGACAATTATTGATAAAATCACCACTCGTACAACCTACCTGGAATTATTGCTCGAAAAAGAGCAGATCTTGCCGCAACTGCTCACGCTGTGCGGGCAATCAATGATGATTGCCGAGCAAATTGCCCGTTATCCGATGCTGTTAGACGAGCTGATTATCCAAAAAAGCCTGACACAAGTGATTGATTTAGCCGATTATGCACCGGCGCTGCAAACCTATTTGATCCGCATTCCCGAAGAGGACGAAGAAGCACTGATTGACAGCCTGCGGCAATTCAAACAAAGCCAACTGTTGCGCATTGCCGCAGCGGATATTCTCGGTGTATTACCGGTGATGAAGATCAGCGATCATCTCACTTATCTCGCCGAAGCGATTATTGAAGCGGTGGTGAATATCGCTTGGCGGCAAGTAAGCCGGCGTTTCGGGCGTCCGGCACATCTGGCAGACGATGAAAAAGATTTTGTCGTGATCGGCTATGGCAAACTCGGCGGGATCGAACTGGGCTACAATTCCGATCTCGATCTGGTGTTCCTGCATAATGCACCGACACAAAGTGAAACTGTCGGCGGCAAAAAAAGCATTTCCAGCCACCAGTTTTACTTAAAATTAGCCCAAAAAATCAACGGTATTTTTAATCTGAACACCAGTGCCGGCGTACTGTACGAAGTGGATATGCGCCTGCGTCCGTCCGGCGAAGCGGGGCTGTTAGTCAGCACCTTCAGTGCCTATGCGGAGTATCAGCAAAATGAGGCGTGGACGTGGGAAACGCAAGCATTGGTGAGAGCGAGGGCGGTGTACGGCACGCAAGCGTTACGTCAAAAGTTTGAACAAATTCGTGCCGAAACCCTCTGTTTGCCACGGGCAAGCGGTGCGTTACGCGCGGAAATTTGCATAATGCGGGAAAAAATGTTCGCCCACTTAGGCACTGGGGACGAAACCCAATTTCACCTGAAAACCGATCGAGGCGGGATTACCGATATTGAATTTATCGCACAATATTTTGTCCTGAATTATGCCAATGCGTTTCCGCAAATGGCGGTATGGTCGGATAACGTGCGGATTTTTGACAGTGCGATTGAGGCGGGGATTATCAGCGACTCACAGGGGCAAGCCCTAAAAGCTTGTTACACCGACTTACGCAACCAAATTCATCATCTCAATTTACTCAACCAGCCGAGCTGTGTCGATGCCGCACAATTTTGCCGTGAGCGTGAAATTGTCCGGCAAGCGTGGCAGCAGTGGCTGGAAAAGAGCGTTTAGTACGGGAGGAAAAATGAAAATCATACAGTTAATGAGCGTTGTTATCGCAGTGGGCATTTTAGCAGGCTGTGCCTTAACCCCTGAACAGGAAGCGGAACGGGCAGCAAAGCGGCTCAAAGCCGAGCAGGCATTGCAAGTTAGTTTGGCAAAGCAGTGTGATGTGGCAACCGCCGAGTTAATGCAGGCAAAATTCAACCCGCCACTTGAGCCGCTTTCAGCGAAGCAACAGGCAGAATTTGACAAACAATATGTGGAAAAGGTGAATGCACCGGTGTTCCAAGCCTGCTATAAATTGGCGTGGCAAAATTACCAAGCCCAACAAGAGTTAGACAGGCTGCAATGTTACTACGATGACGACTTCCGCTTTTTCGGCTTTCGGCGTTTTTGTCATCTGTGTTGGTAACTAAATAGTGTTAATGATCATGCAAAAATGCGCCAGGCTGATGCAGTAAGATCATCGAAAAGTGATCCACTGCATCTTTTGATAAACTCCTTGTTATTTAAACAG
>NZ_JWIZ01000025.1 GCF_001038205.1 Muribacter muris
TGAATGGCGTTTTAACCACAGTGAAATAAAAGTTCAATTTTCCATTTTAAAACAATTAGTAAAGCAGAATTTATTCTAGTTATCTAGTACAGCCCCTTGCTTTTAGTCGGAAAGACAATTCGCTTGCTGCAAGTTTAATCTCAAATAATTTCTGCCATAACTTTTATTCTCTTCGCAGACCGTTTTTTGCTTTATGTAAAAAAACAGATGAAACCGACCGCTTGTCGGGATAAAATTCATCATCCACTTAACCGGAATATATATTTTAATGATAAAACCAACCTTCCTTGAACTTCGCCATTTAAAAACGTTGATTGCCTTAAAAGAAACGGGGAGCGTGTCATTGGCGGCCAAACAAGTGCATCTTACCCAATCGGCGTTATCTCATCAGATTAAACAACTTGAGGAACAATACGATCTGATAATGTTTGAACGCAAAACCCAGCCTATTCATTTTACGCCCGCCGGCGAACGTTTGATTAAATTAGCCCACGACATTTTACCGAAAGTGGCGGAGGCGGAATTGGATTTAGTGCGTGTAAAACAGGGGGAAGTCGGAGAGTTACGCATTGCGGTGGAGTGCCATACCTGTTTTGACTGGCTGATGCCGGCGATGGATAGCTTCCGTAAAAATTGGGGGTTGGTTGAGTTGGATATTGTGTCGGGCTTTCATACCGATACGGTGGGGCTGTTGCTCTCCCACCGTGCCGATTGGGCGGTGGTGGCGGAGAAGGAAAATAATAGCGATATTATTTACAAGCCGCTTTTTGCTTACGAAATGGTGGGAATTTGCTCTAAGGATCACCCGTTGGCACATCAAGCGGTCTGGAATGCGGAAGATTTTGCAAATGAAACACTTATTCACTACCCCGTTCCGGACGATATGTTGGATCTGCTCCGCAAAGTGTTACACCCCGCGGGGATCAATCCTAACCGCCGTACCAGCGAACTGACCATTGCCATTATTCAACTGGTTGCCAGTAAAAGAGGGATTGCCGCATTGCCTTATTGGGCGGTGAAACCCTACTTGGAGCGAGGCTATGTTGTCGCCCGTAAAATTACGGAGGCGGGGCTATACAGTAATTTATACGGAGCGATTCGGGAAACCGACCAACATATTGCTTATATCGAGGATTTCCATAAAACCGTTACGGAAGAGAGTTTTGCTACCTTGCCGGATTTATTACGTCTGGAGAGCTGACTTTGCCGCAAAGAAAAAGCGGATTAAACTGATAATCCGCTTTGAGTTGCAATTAAGCTGTTTTTTGTGCTTGATGGGTTTTAGCCGCTTTGATAAAGCCCTCAAACAGTGGGTGTCCATCACGCGGGGTCGAAGTAAATTCCGGATGGAATTGTGCCGCAATAAACCAAGGGTGGTTTGGCACTTCAATAATCTCAACTAATTTGCGATCTGCCGACAACCCGCTCACTTTTAACCCTGCCGCTTCAATTTGCGGTAACAAGGTGTTATTGACTTCGTAGCGGTGGCGGTGGCGTTCAAAAATAGTGTCCGAACCATAGACTTGGCGGGCAAGTGTACCTTTCACAAGGTGGCACGCCTGTGCGCCTAAACGCATTGTGCCGCCGAGATCGGAGTCGTCCGAACGCACTTCCACATTCCCTTCGGCATCTTGCCATTCGGTAATCAACCCGACAACCGGGAATTGCGCTTCTTTGTCGAACTCGCTGGAGTTTGCCCCCGGCATTTTGGCAACATTCCGCGCATACTCAATCAAGGCAATTTGCATACCTAAACAAATGCCCAAGTAAGGAATGTGATTTTCACGGGCATATTGTGTGGTTAAAATTTTACCTTCTACACCACGATAGCCAAAGCCGCCCGGTACTAAAATCGCATCCAGCCCTTGCAGCACTTCAACGCCACGGGTTTCGACATCTTGTGAATCGATATATTTGATATTAACCGTCAAACGATTTTTTAGCCCTGCGTGTTTTAAGGCTTCGTTTACCGATTTGTAGGCATCCGGCAATTCAACATATTTCCCGACCATACCGATAGTAACTTCGCCCGTTGGATTAGCTTGCTGATAAAGCACTTGCTCCCACTCCGAGAGATCTGCCTCTTTGCAGGTTAAACGGAAACGATCGCAAATAAAATCGTCTAAGCCTTGCGATTTCAATAACGCAGGGATACGGTAAATGGAATCCACATCTTTGAGGGAAATGACCGCACGCTCCGGCACGTTACAGAATAAGGCGATTTTGGAACGCTCGTTTGCCGGAATCATTCGGTCGGAGCGGCATACCAGTACATCAGGTTGAATACCGATCGACAATAACTCTTTCACCGAGTGTTGTGTCGGTTTGGTTTTCACCTCACCCGCCGTTGGGATATACGGCACAAGGGTCAAATGCATAAATAGAGTTTTTCCACGCCCGACTTCCACCGCTAATTGACGCAAGGCTTCTAAAAACGGGAGCGATTCAATATCGCCGACCGTACCGCCCACTTCGACAATCGCCACATCGTGTCCTTTACCGCCGGCAATCACACGGGCTTTGATCTCGTTGGTGATATGCGGGATTACTTGGATAGTTGCCCCTAAATAATCGCCACGGCGCTCTTTTCGCAAAACTTCCGAGTAGATCTTACCGCTTGTAAAGTTGTTCGCCTTACTCATTTTGGTGCGGATAAAACGCTCATAATGCCCTAAATCAAGATCCGTTTCCGCGCCGTCTTCGGTAACAAACACTTCCCCGTGCTGAGTCGGACTCATTGTGCCCGGATCGACATTGATGTAGGGGTCAAGTTTCATCATCGTAACTTTTAAGCCGCGCGCTTCCAAAATGGACGCTAATGACGCAGCAGCAATGCCTTTCCCTAAAGAAGAAACAACGCCGCCGGTCACGAAAATATAATTCGTTGCCATACTATTGCCTTGTGCGATTAATAATTGATAAGAATTTGATAAAAGGAATGGTTCATACCATCAGGACGGGAGCATAGTTTACAGTAAATCGGCGTGATTAGCTAGTCGTTTCGGCTAGGAAAAACGCCCTGTTTCCGCTACAATTCCCCCTAAAATTGTGATAGAGAGAACACTATGTCAAATAACCCACGTAAAATGTTAGTAACCTGTGCGCTGCCCTATGCCAACGGCGCAATTCATCTAGGGCATATGCTTGAACATATTCAGGCGGATATTTGGGTACGCTTTCAGCGTATGCGGGGACACGATGTCCATTTCGTCTGTGCTGACGATGCCCACGGCACACCGATTATGCTTAACGCCGCCAAGCTAGGCATTACGCCAGAACAGCTTATCGAAAAAGCCAAAACCGATCACATTGCCGATTTTGCCGGATTTAACATTAGCTTTGATAATTATCATTCCACCCACAGTGATGAAAACCGCCAATTAACCGCAGCGATTTATCGGCAATTAAAGGCAAACGGTTTTATTAAAAGCCGCACTATTGCACAGTTATTTGATCCTGAAAAACAGATGTTTCTGCCCGATCGTTTTGTGAAAGGGACTTGCCCGAAATGTAAAGCTGAAGATCAATACGGCGATAACTGCGAAGTCTGTGCCTCCACATACAGCCCAATGGATTTAATCAACCCTCGTTCCGCCGTATCCGGTGCGGCTCCGGTGATGAAAGAGTCCGAGCATTTTTTCTTTGACCTGCCTCACTTTGAAGCAATGTTACAGGCGTGGACACGCTCCGGTTCGTTACAGCCGGAAATTGCCAACAAAATGCAAGAATGGTTTGAAAGCGGCTTACAGCAATGGGATATTAGCCGTGATGCCCCTTATTTTGGGTTTGAAATACCGGACGAACCGAATAAATTCTTCTACGTTTGGTTAGATGCGCCAATCGGCTATATGGCATCGTTTAAAAACTTGTGCGACCGTATCGGTTTAGACTTTGACGAATACTGGCACAAAGAGGCAAAAACCGAGCTTTATCACTTTATCGGTAAAGATATTGTGTACTTCCACAGTCTGTTTTGGCCGGCGATGTTGGAGGGTAGTGGCTACCGCAAGCCGACCAACGTGTTTGCCCACGGCTACGTTACAGTAGATGGGCAGAAAATGTCCAAATCCCGTGGCACATTCATTCAAGCCAGCACCTACCTCAAACACATTGATCCGGAATGTTTACGCTACTACTATGCGGCGAAACTCAACGATCGCATTGAAGATTTAGACTTTAATCTTGATGATTTTGTGCAACGGGTCAATAGCGATATTGTCAATAAATTGGTGAATTTAGCCTCTCGTAATGCCGGTTTTATTACAAAGCGGTTTGACGGCAAACTTGCCGCTGAATTGGCTGATCCGGCACTTTTCGGCGAATTTACCGCACAATCGGCACAGATTGCCGACTATTTTGAAAAGCGTGAATATAATAAAGCGATCCGAGAAATTATGAGTTTAACGGATAAAGCGAATAAATATATTGACGAAAAAGCCCCGTGGGTAATCGCCAAACAAGCGGGCAAAGAGGCGGAGCTACAAGCCGTCTGCTCAATGGGGTTGGAATTATTTCGTGTGTTAATCAGCTATCTCAAACCGGTGTTACCGCAGCTTGCCGCTCGTGCCGAAGCCTTTTTACAAACGGAACTGCGCTGGGATAATATTGACACCCCGCTATTTAACCACCAAATCGCCCCGTTTAAAGCGCTGTTTGCCCGTTTAGAGAAAAAACAGATTGATGCGGTGATTGAAGAAACCAAAGCATTATTTGCCGAATCTGCGAAAAAAGAGGATAAAATGACCGCTTGTCATACCAATATCGAACCTATTGCCCCTGAAATTACGATTGACGACTTCGCCAAACTCGATTTACGGGTTGCTAAAGTTTTAAAATGTGAAGCCGTGCCAAAGTCCGACAAACTACTCCGCTTTGAATTGGATCTCGGCGACCATACCCGCCAAGTGTTTTCCGGCATCAAAGCAGCCTATAACCAACCGACAGAGCTAGAAGGTCGCTTCGTGATTATGGTAGCAAACCTTGCGCCACGCAAAATGTCGTTCGGCTTATCGGAAGGAATGATTTTATCCGCCGGCACAGGCGGAGCGGATTTGTTCTTACTGTCCGCCGATGCAGGCGTTAGCGCAGGTATGCAGGTAAAATAGTCAGCAAGCGGTCGGTTACGCTGGAAAATGTGCAAACGTTCAGTCAAAGAGAGAGCGTAAATTTGCAAGGATTTCGCCTTAACCGACCGCTTACAAGGGAGAAACAATGAAGGAACAAACTTTAGCGATCATTAAACCGGATATGACTTCAAACGGCTTAATAGGTGAAGTAATAAGCCACATTGAAAAAAACGGCTTAACGATCAAAGCGTTAAAAATGGTGCAATTAACCACCGATCAGGCGGAAGGCTTCTACGCCGAGCATCAAGGCAAAGCGTTTTTTGACCCGCTGATTGCGTTTATGACCTCTGCACCGGTGGTGGTTGCCGTATTAGAAGGCGAAAATGCAGTGCAGAATTACCGAGAGTTAATGGGGGCTACCTTGCCGGAACAGCGTAAAATGGGGACGATCCGCAAAATGTTCGGGCAAAGTACCCGTGAAAATGCGGTACACGGCTCGGATTCCATTCAATCCGCTGCTCGTGAAATTGCCTATTTTTTTACCCCTGCTGAAATTATCCGATAAATATTGCCGCAAGGCGATAATCGTAAAAATACTATGCCGACACTTGAACAGAAAATTCAACATATTCGTGCCGAATTAAAAGCGCTGTTTTATCTTTATTATCGCCAAAAAGAGTATGCAAAGGCGCAGGATACGGCATTAGCGTGGCATAAAATATGCCCCGAAGAAGACGAACCGTTGAGTAATGCGGCAACCTGTGCGATCTATTGTGCCGAGTGGGATCGGGCGATTGATTATGCTCACCAAATTCTTGAGCGTGATCCGAGCTTTTTGAATGCCTATGATGTGCTATCCCACGCTTACTATTTCAAACGAGATATGGCGCAATGCCGTCAAGCCGGTTTGAAAGCACTCACTTTACGTGATGAACGGGTGATGGCAAACGGTGAATTACCCGAACTTCCCGTACCTCATTCAATGGGTAAAAATGTGATTGCCTTTTCGCTATTCGGGTCAGGGATTGAATATCTTGAGGGGGCAGTGCTGAATGCGCAGGTGGTTGGCACACTCTATCCCGGCTGGGTTTGCCGCTATTATATCGATCAAAATGTACCGGCTGATACAGTGGCAAGGCTACGTCAAAATAACGCTGAAATTGTATTGATGGAAGGTGAGTTGGCGGAGAAACTACCCGGTACGATGTGGCGCTTTTTGGCGATTGATGATTCGACCATTGAAAATGTGATCTTTAGAGATGTCGATTCGGTGATCTCTTGGCGGGAAGTCGATATCGTAAACGAGTGGATCGCCAGCGGTAAAACTTTCCACACCATTCGGGATTCCGGATCGCATACCGAGCTTATACTTGCGGGGCTTTGGGGCGCAAAAGGCGGTGCGATTCCCAACATTACTCAAAAAATGCTGCACTATGCAGAAACGGAAGATTTAGATAGACGTTTTGCCGATCAGTTCTTTTTACGCCACGTTGTGTGGCAGTATGTCCACCAAAGCCTATATGCCTCTGACAGCATTTTTGGCTTTTTAAACGCTCACCCATTTCCCGATAATGAAGGGAACACCCCGACCGGCCACGTTGGCACGGTGGAAACAGCAAATATTATCAATGTCGGCTGTCATTACCCCGAAAATACCTGCGTTAAATGGCAGTTATTTAGTAAGATTGATCCGGTACCACGAAAAGACGGATCTTATCCGATTTTAGAGCAAGAACGTTTTATCTGTGAATACCAAGCGGTCGTGAAAGACAAAAAATTTGCAATTCCTTTCCCTAAACGCTATTGCAACGGCTTTGCCACCGATCACAGCAGAATGAAAATCGAACCGATAAACGATAGTGAATAAGCGTCTATCTGTTTGATTTTAAAATAAAATTTAGAATAGAACGATCTATTCCGTTTTTTCTGTCAACCTTTTTTTCTGATTGTCATCATTCTGTCATTTTTGTCAGTTATCTTTCTTCTGTTTATATCGTCAACGTGGGAGAATCATAAAATGACTGACTATAACCGCTTTCTTTGCCGTGAAATGAGTTTACTCGCCTTTAACCGTCGGGTGTTGGCACAGGCGCAAGATCCGAGTGTGCCGTTACTGGAGCGGCTACGCTTTTTATGTATTGTCTCTTCCAATCTGGACGAATTTTTTGAAGTACGGATTGCCAGTTTACGCCGAGAGAGCAAATTACACCCGCATCGGCTGCTCGACAGCGGCAAAACGCCCGCCCAAGCGATCACCCTATCCTCAATGGAAGCCCGCAATCTGATTAACGAACAGTACAGTCTCTTTAATGATGTACTTCAACCCGAATTAGCGAAAGAGGGCATTTATTTTTACCGCCGCCCGACTTGGACTGCCGAGCAACGCCAGTGGATCAGCGCGTATTTTGATCGGGAAGTATTGCCGATTTTAACCCCTGTCGGGCTTGATCCGAGCCACCCTTTCCCGAGGGTATTGAATAAATCGCTGAATTTTGCGATAGAACTTGACGGCAACGATGCTTTTGGCAGACCTTCCAGTATGGCAATTATACAAGCTCCCCGCATTTTGCCGCGTGTATTAAAGCTGCCGCCGGAAATTTGTCAAGGGGCGGACGGTTTTGTGCTGCTTTCCTCGATTTTACATTCCAATGTACATAAACTGTTTTCCGGAATGAAAGTGAAAGGCTGCCACCAATTTCGTTTAACGCGTGATAGCGATTTGAGTGTCGAAGCCGATAGAGAATTGCTAGATAATTTACGCACCGCCGTCCAAAGCGAGTTACACGACAGAGAATACGGCGATGCCGTGCGGCTGGAAGTTTCCGATCTCTGCCCTGCGCATATTTATGGTTTTCTGCTTGAACAATTTAAACTGACAGCCGATGAACTTTACCAAGTCAAAGGCCCTGTAAACCTTATTCGTCTGACGGCAGTGCCGGATTTGGTTGAACGCCCCGATCTGAAATTTCGTCCGATCAGCCCGGCTAATTTGCCCAAGCCCAGTAAAAACAGCTCGATTTGGGCGCGTGTCAGGCAAGCCCCTATCTTATTGCATCACCCTTATCAATCGTTTGATCCGGTGGTGCAGATGATCCGTGAAGCCGCCGCCGATCCTGATGTCTTAGCGATTAAAATGACGATCTACCGTACCGGTAATCGCTCTGAATTAGTGTCCGCCTTAATGAAAGCGGCGTTATCGGGCAAGCAGGTTACCGTGGTTGTCGAGCTAATGGCACGTTTTGATGAGGCAACCAATGTCAATTGGGCGCAGCAGTTGGAAAATGCCGGTGCGCAGGTAGTGTACGGCGTATTCGGCTATAAAGTGCACGCTAAAATGCTGCTGATTATCCGCCGTGAAAACGGGCAACTGAAACGCTATGCGCATTTAGGAACGGGCAATTATCACCAAGGCACATCTCGCATTTATACGGATTTCGGCTTAATAACCGATGACGAGCAGATCACCGATGATGTGAATACACTCTTTATTGAAATTACCGGCTTGGGCAAGCCTGCCAAGCTCAACAAAATCTATCAAAGCCCGTTTACACTACATCAGATGATGCTTGAGCATATCAACCAAGAGAAGCTCAATGCACAAGCGGGGAGATCCGCTCGGATTATTGCAAAAATGAACTCACTGGTCGAAACGGAAGTGATTGAAGCACTCTATGCCGCTAGCCAAGCCGGCGTGCAAATTGACTTAATCGTCAGAGGAATGTGTACGTTACGTCCGGGCGTGCCGGGGTTATCGGAAACCATTCGAGTGCGTTCAATCGTCGGTCGCCAACTTGAACATTCCCGAGTGTACTACTTTTACAATAATGGGGCGGAAAATACCTACATTTCCAGTGCCGACTGGATGGGACGCAACTTTTTCCGCCGCATTGAAACGGCAACCCCGATTGAACACCCCGACCTAAAAGCACGCGTGATTGAAGAAAGTTTGACGATGGCGTTAAAAGATAACACGAAAGCGTGGGAAATGCAGCCGGACGGCAGCTATAAACAGCTCGTGCCGAAAGAAAATGAAACACCGTTCAGCTTACAAGAAGGATTATGGCAAATGTACGGGCAGGCATAATTTGACCTATCAATCATCAATAGAGGCAAATTTTGTGATCTTTATCACAAAAATAGCGTTCTCTTTTGGCTAAAAAGCTTTAGCTAGATCGATTTAGCATAAAATAGAGTACAATTTACTATTATTTTATTTTTTAAATTAAATCCCATAAAGGAGTTTAAATGCTAAATCTATCAGCTAACAATATTTGCCTGAATAGCTCGGCACAAACTAAAGAGGACGCCATTCGCCTTGTTGCACAAGGGCTGATTGCCAACGGCAATGTGAATGAAGGCTATCAAAACGGAATGTTTGCCCGTGAAGCCCAAACCTCAACATTTTTAGGCAATGGCATTGCCATTCCGCACGGCACATTGGATACGCGTGAGTTGGTACAGCAAACCGGCGTGCAAGTTTACCAATTTCCGCAAGGGGTAGAGTGGGGCGAAGGCAATATTGCCTATGTGGTGATCGGCATTGCGGCAAAATCCGATGAACACTTAACCATTTTACGTCAATTAACCAGTGTACTGGGTGATGAAGCGGCTGCTGAAAAATTGGCTCAAACCCAAAGCATTGAAGAATTTATTGCGATTTTTCAAGGGCAAAGCACGTTGCCTGTGTTATCCGAAACACTGGTTTCCCTCAATCTCGACAGCAACAGTTTACTTGCCCTCACTGCTGTTAATGCGACTAACCTGCAAGAAAAGGGCTATGTTAATCAACAGTTTATCAGCGATATTCTCAACGATGAGCCGACTGCCTTAGGCGACAACCTTTTTGTCAATGATTGTGCTGGCGGCAATTTACACAACGGCATCGCGATTGCCCGTAATCAGCAGGGCAAAACTTTGCTCACTATTGCAATGAAGGACGATAGCCTTCAACCGATTTTATCCTGCCTATTGAGTGTCGAAGTCCGCCAACAGCTTACCCGTTTGTCCGCGGCGGAAATGGTAGCGTGCTTATCGGGCAAAGCCGTGCAAGCGGTCGGTTCTGCACAAGATCTTGCAAATACTGCGCCACAACCCACCGCTTGTGAACAGGACAAAGCCATCGGCACTTTCACAGTACGCAATGAACACGGCTTACACGCTCGTCCTTGTGCCGTGTTGGTGCAAACCTTGAAACCGTTTGAGGCAAAAGTGAGCGTGGAAAACCTCGATCGTCAATCTGCACCGGTCAATGCGAAAAGTACAATGCGAGTGGTCGCATTAGGTGCGACCAAAGGGCAACGCCTACGCTTTGTGGCGGAGGGGCAGGACGCTCAAGCGGCTTTACAAGCCTTACAGCAAGCCTTTATCAATGGGTTAGGCGAAAGTGTGAGCTTTGTGCCGAGTGTTGAAGATAGCATTGAAGTTGTCGGGCAAACGGCAATGCAAGCGGACGGTTTAAAGGCAAATATTGCAAATGAGAGCATTGCCTCAAACGAACAGGAAGCCACTTTCACTGTGAAAAACGAACACGGCTTGCACGCTCGCCCAAGTGCCGTGTTAGTCAATGAAGTGAAAAAATACAAAGCGACCGTACAAGTGCAAAATGTGGATCGCCAAAGCCCGCTCGTCAGTGCCAAAAGTTTGATGAAAATTGTCGCTCTCGGCGTACAAAAAGGGCATCGCCTACGTTTCGTGGCAAGCGGTGAAGACGCCGAGCAAGCCTTAGCCGGTATTGGCGAAGCGATTGCAAATGGGTTAGGCGAATAGGGGGCGAAATGACACAACAATTACGCATTGCGACCGTTACCCTTAACCCTGCTTTTGATTTAGTCGGGCGAGTGCCACGCATTGAATTGGGCGAAGTCAATACCGTTGAAACCTTAGGGCTTTACCCTGCCGGTAAAGGGATCAACGTGGCAAAAGTCTTAGCAGATTTAGGGCTTTGCCTGAGCGTGAGCGGTTTTCTTGGGCAGGATAATCAAGGGGATTTCGTCCAAACCTTTCAACAAAACGGCATTGACGATCAATTCTACCGGATTGCCGGCAAAACCCGCATTAACGTAAAAATCACCGAAACTGCTGCCGATGTAACCGATCTTAACTTTTTAGGTTTTGAAGTTTGCACGGGGGATTGGGTGAAATTTACCGCCCTGTCGCAACGTTGGCACGAGCAGTTTGATTTGGTGGCAGTGTGCGGCTCGCTCCCTCGTGGCGTAAGCCCAAACCAATTTGCCGACTGGCTGCAATCCCTGAAAGCTCAAGGGCTAAAAGTGGTACTCGACAGCAGCAATGCGGCTCTAACCGCCGGCTTAAAAACGCAGCCTTGGCTCGTGAAGCCGAACCGCCGAGAACTTGAGGTGTGGGCAAACCGCACTCTCACCACAATGGACGAGATTATTCTGGCAGCGCAGCAATTAAGCGCCGAAGGTATTGAAAATGTGGTGATTTCAATGGGCGAACAAGGCTCGATTTGGTTAAACCGAGAAGGCGTTTTGCAGGCACAGCCGCCACGTTGTGAGAATGTCGTCAGCACAGTCGGCGCAGGCGATTCAATGGTAGCGGGGCTGATTTACGGGCTTGCACAAGGCTGGAGCAAAGCCGATACCTTGCGTTTTGCCAGTGGTACGTCAGCACTTGCCGTTTCACAAAGTAATGTGGGGATCAGCGATAAACAGGCACTGGCAGAGATTATGGAACAGGTGCAATTAACGGCAATTTAGTCGCCCCTCTTTTAAATTTACACATCAAAGGAACAGACAGATATGAATATTTCGTTTATTTTCCCTGCCCAACTGGGCAAGGCACGGGCGTTTTTAGCGGAGCAAATGCTTTCCCGTGCCGCACAAGCACAAGGGCATAACATTGTGCCTGCCGAGCAGGCGGATTTTATCCTGCTATTTGACGAACAAGTGCCGGCAGTTGCGGTTGGCAAGCAAGGGGCGATCGTGAGTTTGGCACAAGCCTTGCAAGAGCCTGACGGCACACTCATGCAAGCGGTCGCTTCTGCACAATTATTTGCAAATGCGACATCAGCAGAAACGTCGAGCCGTGTTAAAAATATTGTGGCAGTTACCGCTTGCCCGACCGGCGTGGCACATACATTTATGTCTGCCGAAGCCATCGAGCATTATGCGAAAGCGCAAGGCTGGAATGTGAAAGTCGAAACCCGTGGGCAAGTGGGAGCTGGCAATCCGATTTCGGCTGCGGAGATTGAAGCGGCGGATTTAGTGTTTGTGGCGGCGGATATTGACGTGGATTTGGACAAATTCAAAGGTAAACCGATGTACCGCACCTCAACCGGCTTAGCGTTAAAGAAAACGGCGCAAGAATTTGACAAAGCCTTTGCCCAAGCGCAAATCTATCAAGGCGGTAATACGGCAACTGCGCAAGCTGAATCGGCGCAGGGCGAGAAAAAAGGTGTGTATAAACATCTGATGACCGGTGTTTCACATATGTTACCGTTGGTCGTCGCAGGCGGTTTGCTGATTGCGATTTCCTTTATGTTCGGACACGAGGCGTTCCAAGATGCCGCCATTGCTTTCGGTTTACCAAAAGCGTTAATGGATATTGGTGGCGGTGCGGCGTTCCACTTAATGATTGCCGTATTTGCCGGTTATGTTGCCTTTTCGATTGCCGATCGACCGGGCTTAGCGGTCGGTTTAATCGGCGGAATGCTCGCCACCAGTGCAGGAGCAGGGATTTTAGGCGGAATCGTTGCGGGGTTCTTAGCCGGTTATGTGGTGAAGTTCCTCAATCAAGCCATTCAGTTGCCGCCAAGTTTAACCTCTCTCAAACCGATTTTAATTTTGCCGTTATTAGGGGCGGCGATTGTCGGGCTGGCAATGATTTACTTCATCAACCCACCGGTTAAATTGGTGATGGATAGCTTGATTGAGTGGTTAAAAACAATGCAAGGCAGCCAAGCGGTTGTGTTGGGCATTATTTTAGGCGCAATGATGTGTGTGGATATGGGCGGGCCGGTGAATAAAGCGGCTTATATGTTCGGCACAGGGCTGATTGCCTCCGGTGCGGGCGCGGTATCTTCGCCGGCTTATATGCCAATGGCGGCGGTAATGGCTGCCGGTATGGTGCCGCCAATCGGTATGGCGATTGCCACTTGGATTGCAAAACGTAAATTTACTACCAATCAGCGAGATGCCGGTAAAGCCTCGTTTGTATTAGGATTATGCTTTATTTCTGAAGGAGCGTTGCCGTTTGTAGCCGCTGATCCGGTGCGTGTGATTGCCTCTTCCGTGTTGGGTGGTGCAACTGCCGGCGCTATTTCGATGGCGTTAGCGATTGAACTGAAAGCTCCTCACGGCGGATTATTCGTCATTCCGTTTGTCTCACAGCCTCTTATGTATTTGGCGGCGATTGCGGCGGGAGCAGTGGTAACCGGCGTTGTTTATTCAATGATTAAACCTAAAGCAGCGTAATTTTCCGTCAAAACGGCGCTGCCGATGAAATAATATCTGCGCCTTAACGGTAGGCATATGATCTATAATAAAGGCGCAGAGTATTTTGATTGTAAAATCGTAGGATTAGCTCGCAAATACTAGGCGATTGTTGAGATATAAAGGGAGGAACGCCACGCTAGTTTCATCATAAAATCTAAGCATTTCAAGATGGTATTAAACGGATGCAAGCATTACTTCCCTATCTGTCAGCTTTCATTTCGCTTTGCGTATCTGCGATATAATGTCGAAAATTATGCTATCTCAGCATAGACAAGCGGGTCAATTCGCCGTTTATTTTGCAAAATAAACGGCGATTTTCCTTTTGTATCAAAACCTGATTAACGCATTTCGATGATTACTTTCATCGCTTTTTCATCAGAGGCGTGTTTGAACACGTCGTATGCTTTTTCCATTTCGCTAAAATTGAAATGGTGGGTCGCCAGTTTCTCAAGGGGCAGTTTGCCGCATTGGCAGGATTTCAACAACATACCGGTGGTATTGGTATTCACTAGCCCTGTGGTAATGGTTAAATTTTTGATCCACAATTTTTCAATTTCAAAGTTCACCGATTGACCGTGTACCCCGACATTTGCCAAGTTGCCCCCTTCTTTGACCACTTTTTGACAAATATCCCACGTTGCCGGTAAACCGACCGCTTCCATTGCACAATCGACCCCACGTTGTTCTGTAATCGCTAAGATTTTTTCAACGGCATTTTCTTTGGCGGAATTGATGATATGGGTCGCGCCCAGCTCTTTGGCAAGGGCGAGGCGATTGTCGTCCATATCCACCACAATGATGGTAGAAGGTGAGTAGAATTGTGAAGTCAGTAAGCAACCCATTCCGATAGGGCCGGCACCAATAATCGCAATCGCATCGCCCGGTTGAACTTGACCGTATTTTACGCCGATCTCGTGGCTGGTCGGTAAAACATCGGAGAGGAAAACCGCAACATCGGTATTGAGGTTATCAGGCAGTAAAAATAAGGAATTATCGGCGAAAGGCGTACGCACATACTCGGCGTGTGTACCGTCAATCATATAGCCCATAATCCACCCGCCTTGTTTTTGGCAATGTGCATAAAGTTGTTTTTGGCAGTTCTCACAAGAGCCGCATTTACTTACACAGGAGATAATCACCCGATCGCCTTTTTTGAAGTTTTTCACCGCACTGCCGACTTCCTCAACAATGCCGATCCCTTCGTGCCCTAAAATACGACCGTTCCACTGCCCCGTTTTCTCTAACACGGTATTTTCGATTTCCGGATTTTTGCCTTTCCAAATGCCTAAATCCGTACCGCAAATGGTGGTTTTTTCCATTTTAATAATGGCATCGGTAGGGTCAATGATTGTTGGGATTGGGCGATCTTCAAAGCGAAGATCGTTTGCACCGTAATAAGTCATTGCTTTCATTGTTCTGCTCATAGGGAACTCCTTAATAATCGCATACTTTAGCTGTAATAACCGATGTGCGCATACTTCTACACGCCGATATTTTAACCGATAATGTTATGCTAATCCAACGATAAATATACATTTAAAAAACAAAATATTAACAAATTGATTTCATTGCTATTTTAGGCAAAAGCAGTAACTGATCGGTGTAGAGTTGTTGAGATGAACACATAAAAGCCCAATCAATACCCCTTTATTTGCTGAAGTGAGCATAGAAAAATGTAGGAAAGAGCAATGGCAGAGGAGTTTCGCAGGCGTGAGCTGAATGCATAATAATTTTAGGTATGAAACCTGTCGCCCTTTTAAAAAGATCAATGTGTATGACGGCAGTAGAATGTTAAAAAAAGCCCAAAACCGACCGCTTGCGTTAAGCGGTCGCCTATCAGTTTATAAAATATTCTGTGTGTACCATTGATTCAACAAAATACCGGCATTCACCGCGATGTTTAAGCCACTATTGAGCGGGTTGGCAACGGAAAGTTGCACATTGGTATCTTGCGGATATTCAATGTCATTTGACACAATTTCGCTGAGAACAAACACAACCTTTTCACTGAGGGGGGCTTGTGCTAAATGCTTCGCTTGTTTTTGGCGGGTGAGATGCACGATTTGATAACCGGCTTGGCGGAGTTGCTCAAGGGCGATTTGCTTGTGCTTGGTTTCGAGGGAATAGACAAACTCCAAGCCGCCTTCCGCCACCCGTGCTGTATTGCCGGAATGTAGCGCATCATGTTGTTCGACAATCACCCCTTTCACGCCGTAAAAAGCGCAGGTTCGCACAATACCGCCGATATTTTGTGCATTATTTACCCCGTCCAAGAGTACCAAGCAATCCCGTTGGCGAGGCAGTTGCAAGTAGCCTTCAAGGGCAAGTACCTGCGCTTTCTTCACTAACAAGCAGATGTCGCCGTGATGCTCCGTTCCTGTTACCCGTTCCATTTCTGCCCTATCCACAACGTGATAGGCTTTTTTATGTGCCGCTAAGTAGCTTAATAATTCGCCGGATTTTTTAGCTCCTTCGACCGTTGCCCATAGACGCACGATAGCATCGGGGCGCTGTTTAAACAGAGTATGGCAGGCATTTTCACCGTAAATTTTCATTTCGGTCGCACGGTTTTGGCGGATCTTTTCCGGCGCGCGAGGCGAAAGCGGGCCGGTCTTTTTCTCGCCGCTTTTCCCGCTTTTGAGGCTGATTTTCACACTGCCGCTCGCCTTGCCGGCTTTTTTCGCTTCAGTGGGATAAACGGTTTCACTACGTTGTGCCGCATTTCTGTGTGGACGCTCGTGATATGGCGAGGATTTTTCAGCCGATTTAGGCGTGCGTTTTTCGGCTAAGGTGTGAAAACGCGGTTTTGGGTTGAATGTTTCAGACATACTTTTTTCTCTTAAAAAATGATTGAGCTATTATAGCAGCTGGTAACGCAAGCGGTAGCGTTTTGCAAAACTTTTGCAAAATCTGCCCGCTTGTTTATTCCTTTATCCACCAACTTTCACTATAATGCACTTTTTTATGTTCTTTAAAATGCGGTGGAAAAATGAACCCAATGTTAAATATCGCCATTCGGGCGGCACGCAAAGCGGGCAATATTATTGCCAAAGCCTATGAGCAATCTCCTCAAGAGATGCAAGTCGCACAAAAAGGTCATCACGATTATGTAACAGCCATTGATAAAGCGGCGGAGCAAGCCATTATTCAAACTATTCACGCCTCTTACCCCGAACATTCTATTGTGGGAGAAGAATCGGGGGCGATTGTCGGGACAAATACCAATGTGCAATGGGTGATCGACCCGTTAGACGGCACAACCAATTTCATCAAACGTTTTCCGCACTTTGCCGTGTCGATTGCGGTCAGGGTTGAAGGGCGTACCGAGGTTGGCGTGATATATGACCCGATGGCAAATGAGCTGTTTACGGCGGTGCGTGGTAAAGGGGCGAAGCTCAACGAATTTCGTCTGCGTGTTGATAACGAACGCCGTGATTTAAACGGTGCGGTATTGGCAACCGGCTTTCCGTTCAAAGCGGCAAGACATCAGAAAACCCATTTAAATATGATTGAAGCGGTATTGAATAAAGGAGTAGCAGATTTTCGCCGTACCGGTTCGGCAGCGTTGGATTTCGCCTATGTTGCAGCAGGGCGTGTCGATGGCTATTTTGAGATCGGTCTAAAACCGTGGGATTGTGCGGCAGGGGATTTAATCGCCCGGGAAGCCGGTGCAATCGTAACTAATTTTGTAGGCGGCACTGACTATTTAACCTCCGGCAACGTTGTTGTCGGCAATGGACGCGTGGTGAAAGACATTTTGGGCTGTTTCCAACCGATTTTAACGGACGACTTAAAATAATAATTGGTTTTGCAGGCGGTTTGCAGAAAATTGTGCTGAACTGACCGCTTGCAACCCTATTTTTATAAAGATAAACCTATGCAAAAAACTTATCCTCTGCTCAGTCAAATCAACTCTCCTGACGATTTACGTTTACTGCCTAAAGAAAACCTCGCCCCGCTCTGCGATGAATTGCGTGCTTATCTGTTGGAATCAGTCAGCCAAACCAGCGGGCATTTGGCGTCCGGCTTAGGCGTTGTGGAGCTGACCGTTGCCTTGCATTATGTTTATCAAACCCCGTTTGACCAGCTGTTATGGGACGTGGGGCATCAAGCTTATCCGCATAAAATTCTGACCGGTCGGCGGGATCAAATGCACACTATTCGCCAAAAAGACGGCTTGCACCCTTTCCCGTGGCGTGAAGAAAGCCCCTACGATGTGTTGAGTGTCGGGCATTCTTCCACCTCAATCAGTGCCGGATTGGGCATTGCGATTGCGGTACAAAAAGAGAATGCAGGCAGGAAAACCGTCTGCGTTATCGGCGATGGTGCGATTACCGCCGGAATGGCGTTTGAAGCGATCAATCACGCCGGCTCGCTGCATACGGATATGTTGGTGATTTTGAACGACAACGAAATGTCGATTTCAGAGAATGTGGGAGCGTTAAACAATCACCTTGCCCGCCTGTTTACCGGATCTTTGTACGGTAGTTTGCGGGAGAGCGGCAAAAAATTGCTGTCCGGTCTACCGCCGATTAAAGAGTTTGTCCGCCGCACCGAAGAGCAAATGAAAGGCTTTGTTTCACCGGTCGGCACAATGTTTGAAACCCTTGGTTTTAACTATATCGGGCCGATTGACGGGCACGATATTGACGAGCTGATCGCCACCCTCAAAAATATGCGGAATATGCCCGGCCCGCAATTCCTACACATCAAAACCAAAAAAGGTAAAGGTTATCACCCGGCGGAGCAAGATCCGATCGGCTTTCACGGTGTGCCTAAATTCGACCACACCAGCGGTAAATTGCCGCAAACCAAAGCCGCTCCGACTTATTCCACAATTTTCGGTGATTGGCTCTGCGAAATGGCAGAGCAAGATCCGAAGATCATCGGCATTACGCCAGCAATGCGTGAAGGCTCAGGAATGGTGGAGTTTTCCAAACGTTTTCCGGCACAATATTTTGACGTTGCCATTGCCGAACAACACGCCGTTACCTTTGCCGCAGGCTTGGCGATTGCCGACTATAAACCGGTGGTGGCGATTTATTCCAGCTTCTTGCAACGTGCCTACGATCAACTCATTCACGATGTTGCCATTCAAAATCTGCCGGTTATTTTTGCAATTGATCGTGCCGGCATTGTCGGGGCGGACGGGCAGACACATCAAGGCGCATTTGATTTGAGCTTTATGCGTTGTATTCCGAATATGACGATAATGTGCCCAAGCGATGAGAATGAACTCCGCCAAATGCTCTACACCGCTTATACAATGTCATCGCCGGTCGCGGTGCGTTACCCAAGGGGGAATGCGCAAGGGGTGGAACTACACCCGATGCAAGCGCTTGAGGTCGGCAAAGCCCGCTTGATCCGCCAAGGGCAGAAAGTGGCGATCTTAAATTTTGGCGCATTGCTCAACCAAGCAAAAAGCGTGGCGGAAAAATACGATTACACTTTGGTCGATATGCGTTTCGTCAAGCCGCTGGACGAGAAATTAATCGCTGAATTGGCTGATAGCCACGATTTGATCGTTACCCTAGAAGAAAATGCCATTCAAGGAGGGGCGGGCAGCTCGGTGAACGAATATTTGCAAACAATCGGCAAAATCAAACCGCTTGTTATGCTCGGTATTCCCGATATGTTCGTGCCGCAGGCAACCCAAGCGGAAGCCTATGCCGAATTAGGTTTAGATAGCGCTGGCATTGAACGCCAAATTCTACGGGCGTTGCACTCATAATCATAAACATAGCTGACAGTCGTCAGCTATTTTTTTAGGATGAAGCGTTAAACGGATAAAGCGCCATTAAAAACAGGATAAGCAATGGAAATTCCCATAAGCCGATTTGTTTAATCGTGAAATGTAAGCGGGGAAAAATCACTGCTCTCAATAAGGCAAGTAAATAAACAAAGGCGAGGCTATAGGCTGCGGCGGTTAAATAAGCCAGCCCGAATAGTAAATGAATAATCAGGCTATACTGAACATAACGGGGATTTTTGCGTTCACGCGCCACGCTTTTCACATAAAATGTCGTGGCAATAAAAAAGAGTGTCGGGTGGAGCAAGATAGAAAACGCATAGTGCTGCGTAGTGAGATAATGGCTTGCCATACCGATTACGCCAAAGATAAGGAAGCCCGCAATATCATTGGCAATATGCCGTTCATCTTTTTGTTTGGCATAATAGATTTGGATACCGGCAAGGGGTAAGATCGGTAAAATAAATTGCAAAATCGCAGGCATTGCAAATATCACCGGTAATCCGGCAATCACGCTCAAACTGAAATAAATCAACGCCCATTTTTGATATTTAGCCTTATTGTTACGGTTAAATAAGGCTAAAAACGGATAAGAGAATAAATATAAAAATAACCAACTTAAACCGAGCCAAATATGTAACACGGCGAAATGCCCACTAAAAATCCTATATAAAAACGGCACAAAAGCCATTGCTAATGCGCCGTGCTGATTTGAGATAAGCGGTTTTTGAGTAAATAAGGCTTTAATCGACATTATGGTGAGAAATGGCGTACTCTTCAAGATTGATTACTTTATCACAACTTTTTTCGATTAAATAGCGATCGTGGCTGACTAAAATAAGCCCGAATTGCCGTTTTCGGCACAATGACACCAATAAATCGATCGTGTCTCGCTGTGTAATCGGGTCAAGCCGTGAGGTCACTTCATCGGCAAACAGTAAGATCGGTTCAAGCAGCAATGCCCGTAAAATCGCTACCCGCTGCAATTCGCCGCCGGAAACGGTGTCTGCTGTGCGTGTTAAAATCGTTTCGGATAAACCGAGTTGGGCAAGTAACGGCGGGATTTGTGAACGGTCAAGGCGATGCCGTTTAATTACATCGTCCAACAAGGTTTGCAACGGCACATTCGCGGCAAAGGCTTCGGGCGGATCTTGGTAGAGTTTTAACACTTGGTGTTTTTGATGGCGGCTGTGCCAACTGATCTCACCTTGTGCGGGTTTGAGTAAACCGCACAACGCATCGGCAAGGCTACTTTTACCCACGCCGCTTTTGCCGATAATGCCCAAAATTTCACCTCGCCCTACTGTAAAGTTGAGATCGCAAAATAGTGTGCGTTTTCCCCGCCTTAGCGTCAGTTGTTTGACTGATACAAGCGGTTGGTTTGGCGTGATTTTTAGTAATGCTTGCCAACGTTTCGGGTCGGCTGCGATCAGTGCTTGGGTGTAGGCGTGCTTTGGTAAATGCAAAATGTCCTGTGCTTGCCCTTGTTCGACCAATGTCCCCTTTTTCATCACAAAGATATAGCCTCCCAATGCGGTGGCGACCTCAATATCGTGGGTAATGGTCAGTAGTCCACCGCCGGATTGGGTGGTTTGTTTTAATAAATGAATCACCGCCTGCTTATTTGCCTCATCAAGCCCTTTGGTTGGCTCATCGGCAAGCATAATATCACCGCCGGTAGCCGTAGCAATCGCAAAGGCAGCTCGTTGTGCCATTCCGCCGGAAAGTTGGTGGGGATAGGAAAACTGGCTGCTTGCCAGCCCCAAACGGCAAAGCTGCGTTTGCACTTGCCGATTTGCATCATTCACCGTTAGATTGCCGATAAAATGTAGGCTTTCCCACAGTTGTTGATGAATCGTCATAATCGGATCAAGGGCACGGCGTGGTTCTTGGGGCAGCATTGTCAATGTGTTGCCCCAAAGCTGCGACAAGCGGTGAGATTGGGGAGAAAATTTGCCATTTTTAATGCTTATCCGACCGCTTGCATTCAAGCCCTGTGGCAATGCGCCCATTATGGCTTGAATCAGCAAACTTTTGCCCGACCCCGTTTCGCCCAAAATAGTGATATGCTCGCCTTTGTTCAGGGTAAAGCTGATTGGCTCGACTAATACCTCGCCTTCGAGAGTATGGACGCTTAGATTTTCGATATGTAACAGTGTCATTGGCTAAATTTTCCGGAAAGTAGTTGTAATCCCAGCACTAAGGCAAAAACGCAAAGCACAGGCTGTAAGAAAATCAAAGGAGCTTGGTGATAGTAGGGGAACAGTTCCGTCATCATCAAGCCTAGCTCTGCCGTTGGCGGTCGTAGCCCAACGCTGATAAAGCCTAGCGTAGCTAACGCTAAAATGGCATTAGCAATCGAAAAGGCGGTTAAGGTGAATACCATCGGCACAAGGCGAGGTAATAGATGACGTTTGATGCAATAGCCCCACCCCATTCCCATCAGACGTGAGGATTCCAATTCCGCACTGCTTGCCAATGTGCTGGTAACGGCACGGCTGACACGGAAAAATTCTCCCCATAGCACTAAACTGATGCCAAGATAGAGCGTCCAAAATGTGCCGGGCGAAAGAGCGGCAAATAGCAAAATGAGTAGCAATCCCGGCAGTGCCATTATTAGATCGCAGATAAAACTGAATAGCCGATCCCAATGGGGAAATAAGCCGGCTAAAATGCCGCAAGTTGTGCCGAGAATACAAGCACAGCTAACACACAGGAGTGCTAACCCGAACGAGAGCCGAATAGCAGAGGCAAGGCGGGCAAACATATCTCGTCCGAGGTGATCCGTTCCGAGCCAATGAAATTCATTGGGCACAAGCAGAATTTGGTTGAGATCTTGCAAGCCGATATCCTGCGGGTAAAAATAGGGTTGCAGGCAGGCAAGTGCCACGATAGCAGTGAGCAGAGCTGCCCCGCAATATTGTCCGAAAGTGAATTTCATCGTAATCTCCCTTCACGAATACGAGGATCGAGCTGGCGGTTGAGCAGATCCACCCATAAATTGAGTAAAACAAACAAGCCGCCCATTACCAATGCCGTGCCTTGAATCATCGGCACATCACGGGCAATAATGGCGTGCACCAAAGCGTGCCCACTCCCCGGTAAAGCAAAAAGACTTTCCACAATGACCACCCCTTCAATCAAATAGATAAGTTGGACGCTATGGTAGGCAATCACCGGCACGGCGATATTTGGTAAGCCGTGGCGAATGAATGTCAGCCAAGAGGATAAGCCTTTTAGACGGGCAAAGCGATAATAGTCCGCCTGCATCACCTGTAACATTGCTTGACGGGTAATGCGTAATGATACGGCACTCAGTCCGATAGCCAGTGTCAAGGCAGGCAAGATAAAATGGGCAAATGTGCCGTAACCGCCTGCCGGTAGCCATTTTAACGTTACGGCAAACAGGCTGATTAAGCCGATAGCAATGATGAAAGGCGGCACACAACGGAACAGGCTGCTAACGAGCAAAAACAAGCGGTCAAAAATGCCGTTTGGTTTGTAAGCGCAGAGTAAGCCGAGCGGCGGCCCAATCAGCAAAGCAAGTAGCAGGGCAGCAAGCGCAAGGCTTAGGGTATGCCCGAATTGATGCTGAATTTCCAACCATACCGCTCCGCCGCTGACGAGGGATTTGCCTAAATCAAAGCGGAGCAACTCAAGCAGCCAATCACCGTAAACCTGCCACCACTCCCGTGCCAGCCCCAGCTCTGCCCGTACCATTTCCGCCGCTTGTGCATCGGCTTGATCGTAACCGTAGCGGCTGGCGGCAATCCGGTATGCCATATCCCCCGAAAGCTGACGGGTTAAAATAAACGTGAGTGTGCCGACCGACCAAATCACTAAAGCAAGCTGACCGGCACGTTTTAATAACATCTTTAACACGGTCTTGTCCTATTCCGGTCTTAATTTTTCCAAGAAGAAACGTCTTTCAAAAGGATCGAGTATGACATTTCCCATTGTTTTATGGGCAACCACATTTTGCTGATAATACACAACTGGAATGATCGGCAATTCTTCAGCGATAATTTGGCTAGCTTTCTGTTTCAGGGTATTTGCCCGCACGGGATCACGCTCTTTTTCAAGCTGCCGGAAGGTTTGGGTCAGATGGCTATCCTGCCAGTTCATCACTCCCCAATCGCTGCCTTGTTCAGCAAATACCTGCGTTAAGGCACTGACAGGATCAAGGGTTTTGCCATAATTAAAGGCATAGAGTGCCATTTCTAACGAGCCGTCCTGATGCCCTGCCGGAATCTCGCTAAAGTTACCGACGGATACCTTGACTTCCACCCCGATTTTCCGCCACTGATCCTGCAAAATGGTCGCGATCAAAGGCAGTTCGGGGCGATCAGCAAAGGTGCGTAATGTGAACTGAAACGGCTGCCCTTTTTGGTCGGTTAAAATGCCGGCATCGGTATAACGATAGCCAGCAGACACTAGCACTGATTTAATTTGTGCCGTTGAATAGTCGATTGTCGGGCGTTCAATCCGCCATTCACTAAAGAGAGGGGGCAGTAGCTGATCTGCTGCGCCATTCTCGATTTTTAACACCTGCTGTGCGATTGCCTGACGATCAATCGCCTTACTCAAGGCTTTGCGGATAATCGGATCTTGGAAAAATGGTTTGCCAATATCCATTTTTAGCTGAATGGTACGGGCAATCGACACACTATTTAGGCTTAACGCCGGATCGTTTTTTAACCGTTCCACACTGGCGGGATCAAGATTAAATACCAGTGATGCCGGATCACTTTGCGCCATCAACATTCGTGTCTCGCTACGGCTGCTGGCAAGGTAGTTGGCTTGTGCAAGTTGTGGCAACTCACCCCAGTAACGCTCGAAACGTTCTGCGGTCAATTTTTGCGGTATTTCAATCTTTTTCGCCTGAAATGCCCCTGTGCCAATTAATTGCTGAACTTCGCCTTGGGCATTATAGGCTTGCTCTGCCAAAATCAACGTACTGTAATGGGTTAAGTAGGCAGGGAATGCCACCAGCGGTTTGCGAAGCTGAATTTCAATTTCATCTGGTGCTGCTACTTGAATTTGCTCAACTAAGGCTTGTTGCAGTACCCCAGGTTTTGTTTTTGCAATATTGAGACTGTTAGCAACCGCTTGCGCCGTTAAAGGTTCACCATTATGAAAGACCACTCCCTCACGCAGTTGGAAACGCCAAAGGGTCGCTTCATCATTGCTTGACCAACTGCGTGCTAAATTGGGGACTAATTGCCCGTTGGCATCGGCTTCAACTAAGGTTTCAGCAAGGTTCATTCGCTGGAAAATCGCACCGGCTTGGGCGGGATCGAGGCTGTTGATTTCCCAAGGGGCGATCACATTCACTCGGTTGTGTGGTGAAGCAGATTGGACAGTATTGGGCGAGCTAAAATGTATCCCCAGCCCAATCGCCACAATGATTGCTAATGCAGTAAAAAAGGCTTTCATCTTTTTCCTTAAAATTTTTATGGTTTTAAAAGGGCAGCTATTTTGCCATAAATTCCATAAAAAAATAGTGGTTATAGAGAAAAAAGCGTAAAATTTACAAAAACAAGCGGGCGGATTTGCGGTCATCTTTGTAAATCCGCCCGCTTATTGAAGGAATGGGGATTAGTTTTCTAATGTTGCCGGATAAAGATCGAGCTTCGCCATCAGTTGTTGATCGTGATCTTGTTCGGGATTTTGGGTGGTGAGTAATTTCTCGCCGTAGAAAATCGAGTTTGCGCCCGCCATAAAGCAAAGTGCCTGCATTGCTTCCGGCATTTCGCCACGCCCTGCGGATAAACGCACATAGCTTTTCGGCATTGTGATACGGGCAACGGCAATGGTGCGGACAAACTCGGTCCAGTCAAGCTCCTCAGCTTCAGCGAGGGGCGTTCCCTCCACTTTAACCAGTTGATTGATCGGTACGCTTTCCGGCTGCGGATCGAGGTTAGCGAGGCTAGCGATCAGGCTGGCACGCTCAGGGCGGGTTTCATTCATTCCGACAATGCCGCCACAGCACACTTTTAGCCCGGCGTTTCGCACTTTGCCTAAGGTGTCCATTCGGTCGTCGTGACTGCGGGTATGGATAATCTGATTGTAGCGTTCCGGTGCGGTGTCGAGATTGTGGTTGTAGTAATCCAGCCCCGCCTGTTTGAGATCTTCCGCCATTCCTTCTTCCAACATACCGAACGTGCCACAGGTTTCCAACCCTAGCGCTTTCACCTCACGGATAATTGTCGAAACCGTTTCGATATCTTTCGGTTTAGGTCCTCGCCACGCCGCGCCCATACAAAAACGGCTTGCGCCACGGGCTTTAGCGATTTTAGCTTTTTCGACAATTTCCGCTACGTCAAGCATTGTTTGGCGTGCCAAACCGGTATCATAGCGGGCGGATTGCGGGCAATATTCACAATCTTCGGGGCAGCCACCGGTTTTAATGGAAAGCAGGGTCGAAAGCTGAATTTCTTGCGGGTTAAAATGGGTACGGTGAATTTGTGCCGCTTTAAACACCAGCTCCATAAACGGCATCTCGAACAGCTCTTCCACTTGGCATTTCCGCCAATATTGTGCGGTGGCGTGCGGTGTCAGTTCATTTTTGGCTTTAAGGTGTAAATTGTAGTGTGTCATTGCATTTCCTGTATAAAAAAACGGCTGAATCTTAACGACTCAGCCGTTTTACTAATTTTTACGATATTTGGTGTGTTGCTTCACTGCTTTGCGGATTTGGCGGCTGCTGGTACGACGGCGATTTTTGCTCACGTCCACTTTGGTTTCCGTTTCTGCCGCAAGACCGACCAATTCACGCAAGTAATTGACCTGTGCCAGTTCCATTTCTTCCCAACCACCACGGGGGAGGCTTTTCTCCAGTTTAATATTACCGTAGCGAATCCGAATCAGTCGGCTGACTTGAATCCCCTGTGATTCCCACAAACGCCGCACTTCACGGTTACGTCCTTCCGTGAGGGTTACATCAAACCATTGATTCAGCCCCGTACCGCCGACAGCTTTGATTTGTTTGAAATTTGCCGGCCCGTCTTCTAACTGCACGCCTTTGCGTAGCCGTTGCAACATTGCTTCATCGACTTCGCCGAACACCCGCACCGAATACTCCCGTTCAACTTCACGGCTTGGGTGCATTAAACGGTTTGCCAATTCACCGTCCGTAGTGAATAAGAGTAAACCAGAGGTGTTAATGTCCAAACGACCGACTGCCACCCAACGTGCGCCGGTTAGACGGGGCAGGCGGTCGAACACGGTCGCTCGCCCTTCCGGATCGGAACGGGTACACAGCTCCCCCTCAGGCTTGTAATACATCAGCACACGGCACACCTCTTTTTGTGCCGGAATTAAACTGACTAAATGCCCGTCCAGCCGAATTTTTGTGGCAGAATTAACTTGCACACGGTCGCCCAAGCTGGCGATTTTGCCGTCCACGCTAACACGCCCTTCGGCAATAATGGCTTCAATTTCACGGCGTGAACCCTTGCCAGCACGGGCGAGAATTTTTTGTAATTTTTCGCCTGCCGCTTTTTCGCTTTTAGCCACATCAGCAGGCTGACAAGCGGTCGGTTGCGGGCGTGCGGCTTTTTGCAAAATCGGGCGGGAATTTGACCGCTTGTCCGCAGTCGGTTTACGAAATGTTGTCATTTAAGTTCCTTATGTGTCGCTTTCACAAGCGTCAAAATGATTGAAACGGGCGAGGATCACCCGAGCCGATACGAATTATATCGGGGCTGTCTTGAGTCAAATCCACCACGGTAGTCGGGGCTTGCCCCAAATAACCGCCGTGAATAATTAAATCGACCTGATGTTCGAGATAATCTCGGATCATATCGGGATCGGATTGGGTGATTGTTTCATCAGGCAGCATCAGCGAGCAAGATAAAATCGGCTCGCCTAACGCTGTAATTAAGGCTAACGCAATCGCATTATCCGGCACACGAATCCCGATAGTTTTACGTTTAGTGAGTAGTCGCCGTGGTACTTCTTTGGTTGCCGGTAAAATAAAGGTGTAAGGGTTCGGCACATTATTTTTTATCAATCGGTAGGATTGATTTGTTACCAACGCATAGTTGGACAGCTCCGACAAATCGCTACACACTAAAGTGAAGTTGTGATTTTCGGGCAGCTTGCGAATGGCGACAATGCGATCCATTGCCTGTTTTTCTCCGATACCGCAGCCTAAAGCATAGCCGGAGTCAGTCGGGTAAACGATAACCCCGCCTTTTTTAATAATGTCCACCGCTTGTTGAATTAAACGCCCTTGCGGATTTTCAGGGTGAATATAAAAAAATTGGCTCATTTTCGGCTCACTTTTCTCAAAAACGGTGAGATTATACGCTTTTTATCCGATAAACAAAATCCACATTCTTGATTTTTGGCAAGAGATTATGACTCTGCAAGCGGTCGCTTTTTCGTTAAAAATGGCATATTCTGTTGTCGAAAATCGGCAAACAGCATTTGAGAATTATTCTTATTTGTAAATTTCCGTAAACTTAATTGCCAAAGTTTTTGAGAATTACTATCATTTGCGCACTTCAAAAATAATAGGTAATCACTCCAACTCTTTACGCCTCATTCCCCCACAAAATGAGGCGTTTTTTTATCTGGTGTTGTTTCTATAAAATTCCTTATTTATCAATAAATTATCGTTTAGTTATATCTGATGTGGCGGTTTGGTGGCGGTTAGGGTTATGCCTTTTCGTATTTTGTAAGGGGCTGTAGTAGATTATCCCTAAATATCACACCATTTGCGTAACGTGTTTAGTTGTGCTTTTGGTGCCCCAAAGTTAAACCGAAATTCATATTTCTTCAAGAATAAGGCGAAGTTTTTTCGGTTTATTCCGTTGTATTTTCGCAGCACGCGTTTCGCCTGGCTCCAAAAATGTTCAATACCATTAATGTGATTTTCACGCTCAACAAAAATCTCTGAATGGTTGATGCTTTCGTGCTGAAATTCGCTGACATCTAACGCATCGTAACTGCGACTTTTCCGGCTGCTCCCCAACCTCTTTTACCTTTGCGATGACCACCGAAATAACTCTCATCAACCTCGATTTTTCCTTCGAAAATGTCTTGTTCTTCAAGCGCGAGATGATATGCGATGACGAGCCTAATCTTGTGGTACAACAGTGCCGAGGTATTCGGTTGAATTCCAAACAAATTAGCCGCTGTTCTTGCTGTCACTTCTGCAAAAAAAATTCGAGCAGTCTTAGCTGAACTTTTTTCTTTAATTTACAGTGAGTTACCTTCATTTTTGTAGTATAGCATCCTTGCTAATCTACTACAGCCCCTTAAGAAAACATCGGACAATTAGCCACAAACGAGTCCAAACCATCATGCACAGCTTGGCTTGCAAGGAAAATGTAGGCGTAGAAAATACCCTTCCTATCAAGGGTGAAGTGGGTAAAAAAGCAGATAATCTATTACAGCAGAACTTCCACGCTACTTCCCAAAACAAGAAATGGGTAACGAACATTACTGAATTTAAGTGTACGGAAGGCAAACTCTATTTATCACCAATCAAAGACTTATTTAATTAACTATCGCTTATAATTTGTCAAAACCCCGAACTTCAAGCAAATCACAAGTATGCTGAAACAAGCAACGGCAAGGCTTACCAGGTCGAATCCGATATTACATTCCGATCAAGGTTGACAATATCAAATGCCAGT
>NZ_JWIZ01000026.1 GCF_001038205.1 Muribacter muris
CTGTTTAAATAACAAGGAGTTTATCAAAAGATGCAGTGGATCACTTTTCGATGATCTTACTGCATCAGCCTGGCGCATTTTTGCATGATCATTAACACTCCTGATATTGGTCACCCAAAATTGAGGGAACATCTAGCTTCTATTATTACCTTATTAAAATTATCAAAAGATAAAAACGATTTCTTAGAATTAGTTGAAAGAATTCACCCTAGATATAACGAAGTTATTGATGTAAATATTGATGAATAGCTTCCACCTAATATGTTCAACCGCTTACAGCAATGTAAGCGGTTTTGTTTTACCAACAGCCTAGCGAAAGCTAGGCTTTTTATTGGAGAGAAGTTATGGAACTAGTTGGCACAAAAAGGGCTGCTGAAATTCTAGATATGCACCCCGTAACGTTAAGAGAAAAGGCAGCAAAAGATGAAATTCCTGCATATAAAATTGGAAAAAAATGGAAATTTGATCCTTTAGAACTTGAAAAATATATCAAAAAGGATAAAGATAGCCCCGAACAAGAGATGGGGCATAAGGAGAATTTATGTCACGTCAAATTATCTCGCTCAGAAAAAGAGGCGAAATCTGGCATTTCTCGTTTACGGCACCCAATGGTGAACGGATACGCCGAAGTGCTAGGACTAACGATAAAAAACAAGCACTGCAACTAGCCTCAAAGGAATATAACGAGTGCTGGAGAGTATTTAAACTCGGCGAACGCCCAAATTATTCTTGGCAAGAGGCAGTAATGCAATGGCTTGAAGAAAAACCTAAACGTAAACAAGATCGCAATATGCTTTATGGGCTACGTTGGCTAGACAAGTATCTTGGTGACAAGAGGCTGAATGAGATAGACCGCTCTTTAATTAAATTCATTCAGTCTGAAAAAGCGAAAGAAGGCGTTAAAAATAGGACAATTAACGCAATTTTGCAGCAGATCAGAGTGATATTGAGAGCAGCAGTTGAATGGGAGTGGTTGGATAAATGCCCTTCAATAAAACTGCTATCTGAACCTAAACGGCGTATCCGTTGGCTCACAGAATTTGAAGAAGCTAGACTGATGCAAGAGTTACCATCCCATTTAAAACCCATTGTACAATTTGCAATTTTAACTGGGCTGAGAATGTCGAACATTACCCAGTTAAAGTGGTCGCAAATTGATTTATCGAAGAAACAGGCTTGGATAAATTCAGATGAATCCAAGACAGGTAATAGCATTGGTATTCCGTTAAATGACAAAGCTATTGAAGTGATTGTATCACAATTCGGCAAACATAAGGAAAATGTCTTCACTTATAAAGGTATGCCAGTAAAAATTGCTAATACTAAAGCATTTCGTGAAGCATTGAAACGTGCGGGAATTAAAGATTTCAGATTCCACGATTTACGACATACTTGGGCAACAAGACATATAATGTCAGGCACGCCTTTATATGTTTTACAGGAATTAGGCGGATGGAGCAAAGCAGATACGGTACGTAAATACGCACACTTATCTGTTGAACATCTATATAGCCACGCTAACAACGTTCAACTTTTTGACACAAAATTGGCACAATCCCATAAACCAAAAAGCCTTATCAATCGCTAAGTAATTGATAAGGCTAGGAATTTTGGTGGAGATAATCAGGATCGAACTGACGACCTCTTGAATGCCATTCAAGCGCTCTCCCAACTGAGCTATATCCCCTTTAACGAGGCATAATGATATGCTTTTCGACTCTTGGTGTCAATCTGAAAAGCATACTTTGATTTCAATCGCTCAAAAACTGGCTGATCTTACCCTTGTTGAGACTGAATAAACGTAATTGCTTTTTGCAAGCGGGCAAGGGTGCGCGTTTTACCGACTAATTGAGCGGTAATGTCCATTGACGGCGATTGCCCGCTGCCGGTAACGGCAAGGCGGAACGGCATTCCCACTTTACCCATTCCAATTTCAAGCTCTTGGGCGGTTTGGTTCATCGCTTCGTGGATATTTTCGATTGTCCAATCGTTGCAAGCGGTCAGTTTCTCCAATAATTTTGCAAGTGGTGCAATCGCTTCCGCTTTGAAGTTTTTGGCAGCAGCTTTTTCATCGTATTGCTCAAATTCTTGGTAGAAATAACGGCTGGCAGAAGCCAGTTCTTTGAGGGTTTTGCTGCGTTCGCTCAATACCGGAATAATATCGGTCAGTGCTGGCCCTTGGGTGTAGTCGATCCCTTGATCTTGCATATGCCATTCAAGATATTTTGCGACTTTTTCTGGCGGCAGACTACGCATATAATGTTGGTTCAACCATTGTAATTTTTCGGTATTAAACGCACTGGCTGATTTGCTGACGGAGTGAATATCGAATAATGCTATCATTTCTTCACGGTTGAAAATTTCTTGATCGCCGTGTCCCCAGCCTAAACGCACGAGGTAGTTAATCAGGGCTTCCGGTAAATAGCCGTCGTCTCGGTACTGCATTACGCTGACCGCACCGTGTCGTTTGGATAATTTTTGTCCGTCATCGCCTAAAATCATTGAAACGTGGGCGTAAGTCGGAATAGGTGCGCCGAGCGCTTTTAAAATATTGATTTGACGTGGGGTATTATTGATGTGATCTTCACCCCGCACAACGTGGGTAATCCCCATATCCCAGTCATCGACAACCACGCAGAAGTTATAGGTTGGTGATCCGTCTGTACGGCGGATAATTAGATCGTCCAATTCACTGTTGCTGATTTCTATCCGACCCCGCACGGCATCGTCAAAGATAACCGATCCTGTTGTTGGATTTTTAAAGCGGACAACGTGCGGATCGTTCGGAGAATGGTGATGATCGTTAAGGCAATGGCGATCGTAGCGTGGTTTTTCTTTGTTTGTTTCTTGCTGATTGCGTAACGTTTCCAAACGTTCTTTTGAGCAATAGCAGCGGTAAGCCAACCCTTGTTCTAGCATTTGATCAATCACTTGATTGTAGCGTTCAAAACGCTTCGTTTGGAAGTAAGGTCCGTGTTCCCACGCTAAATTGAGCCATTCCATTCCTTCCAGAATGGCAGCTGTTGCCTCTGGGGTTGAACGCTCTAAATCCGTATCTTCAATGCGTAGTACAAATTCGCCTTGATGATGTTTTGCATAAAGCCAAGAATAAAGCGCTGTTCTTGCACCGCCCACGTGTAAATAGCCGGTTGGGCTTGGGGCAAAACGGGTGCGAACTTTAACATTCGGATCTAAAGGAAAAAGCGTTTCAATTTTCATTATGTTTGACCTGTGAAATTCTTAGACAAAAGATTTCGGTATTCTACTACGCTTACAGGGGATGAATAGCAAAAAATTGCAATTTTGGGCGAAAAAATCAACGAACAATTTGAAAAGTGATAAAAAGGATTTGACGAAAATTTTCAACTCCCTATAATGCCTCCCCACAACAGCGGGCGATTAGCTCAGTTGGGAGAGCACCTCCCTTACAAGGAGGGGGTCACTGGTTCGAGACCGGTATCGCCCACCACTCTTTTAGAATGGTTTCGTTGTTGTGGGCTTAAACTAACGTGGGCGATTAGCTCAGTTGGGAGAGCACCTCCCTTACAAGGAGGGGGTCACTGGTTCGAGACCGGTATCGCCCACCACGCTTAGTTAGGCTTCCCAAACCACTTAGGTTAAGTGGGCGATTAGCTCAGTTGGGAGAGCACCTCCCTTACAAGGAGGGGGTCACTGGTTCGAGACCGGTATCGCCCACCACTTCAAGATAAAATATCCTATTCTATTAAGTTTTATAAACTTAAATAAATCTATTCTTATGACTTTCTTTAGCACTTAAAGAATACCCTATTTAATTCTTTATGGATTTTGTATAAACTTCTTTTGTTTTGTTCAAGTTTAGCCTGAACCGTGCTATGCATAAACAGTCAGAAAAAGCAAAATTCAGTGAGAGATTAAACTTCGCATTGAATTTGACCTACCCTAAAGGGCTGAAAACCAGCCAAATTGCCATTAAATTTAATTTATTACACCCTAATACGCCGGTTACTCAGCAAGCTGTGCATAAATGGCTAAACGGGTTAGCCATACCTACTGAAGATAAAATTCAAACCTTAGCCAAGTGGTTAAATGTGCAACCGGAATGGTTAAAGTATGGTGAGGTAAACGATGCGCCTTTTGACGGTAAACGGGATGAACTGTTATCTAAGCTGATTAGCGGTTTATCGGAACAGCAGAAAGCGGTATTGATCGACTTAATTATGATGTTCAAATAGATTTTGTGATCTCGATCGTAAAATTCTGCATTGCCTCTTTCCTGATTGTGTAAAAATCGCTAGCCTAAAGGCAGAGATACCAGTAGAATTCGCACTCTTTTATTAATGCAAAACGTCCTTTTGCCATAAAACGTGTAATAACGGGGCTATCTCAATGTCAGAATTAATTAACGCAACCAATGCAGGTTGTGCAGAAAATATAAAGCAAGAAAAAGTTAATCTACTGAATTTAAACCGTCAGCAAATGCGGGAGCTGTTTGCCGAAATGGGCGAGAAACCGTTTCGTGCAGATCAGTTAATGAAGTGGATTTACCACTTTGGCGAAGATAATTTCGACAATATGACCAACATCAACAAAGTGTTGCGTGAAAAATTAAAACACATTGCCGAAATTCGAGCGCCGGAAGTGGCGGTGGAGCAGCGATCTTCAGACGGCACAATCAAATGGGCAATGTGGGTGGGCGATCAGCAGATCGAAACCGTTTATATCCCCGAAGATGATCGGGCTACGTTGTGTGTTTCTTCACAGGTGGGCTGTGCTTTAGCGTGTACCTTTTGCTCAACGGCACAGCAGGGCTTTAACCGCAATTTAACTGTGGCAGAAATTATCGGGCAGGTGTGGCGAGCATCAAAGATTATCGGTAATTTTGGCGTAACGGGTGTGCGACCGATTACCAATGTGGTGATGATGGGAATGGGCGAACCGCTACTGAATATGAATAATGTGATTCCGGCGATGGAAATTATGTTGGACGATTTTGCCTACGGCTTATCCAAACGCCGTGTAACGCTTTCAACCTCTGGTGTTGTGCCGGCACTGGATAAAATGCGCGAGCAAATTGACGTAGCATTAGCAATCTCTTTGCACGCACCGAATGATGAATTGCGGAATGAACTGATTCCATTGAACAAAAAGTATAATATCAAGATGTTGATCGACTCCGTGAATAAATACCTTGAGGTGTCTAATGCAAATCACGGCAAAGTTACGATTGAATATGTGATGCTGAATCAAGTCAATGACGGCATAGAGCACGCACATCAATTAGCAGAAGTGCTGAAACATACGCCGAGTAAAATCAATTTGATCCCGTGGAATCCGTTCCCGCAAGCACCGTATGCGAAAAGCTCGAATACCCGTATTGATCGCTTCCAAAAAACATTGATGGAATATGGTTTTACGGTAACGGTACGCAAAACCCGTGGCGATGATATTGATGCTGCTTGCGGGCAGTTAGCGGGTGATGTGATTGATCGCACCAAACGGACATTGGAAAAACGTCAATTCGGGGAGAATATTGCCGTTTCCCATCAATAATCAACTGCGAGGGCTTTATGAGTTTTGCAAAAAAACGTGGTTTTTTGACCGCTTGTATAGCGATGTTATTGTTAGTCGGCTGTTCCAGCCAACTCCCGCAGCAGGCGGAATTTAACCGTAGCGAGGCGGTAAAAGCCCGTATTAACCTTGCACTTGCTTACCTTGAGCAACACGATTTCGCCAAAGCGAAAGAGAATATTGATAAAGCCCTTGAACACGATAGTACGGACTACCTCCCTCATTCCGTGTTGGCGTATTACTACCAACAAATCGGCGAAACGGAAAATGCCGAGCAGGCTTATACGCACGCTATCGCACTTAGCCAAACGCAAAGTGCCGACCAATCCCCCCGCCCTGATGTGCTGAATAACTACGGCACGTTTTTGTGTAAACACGGGCAATTTGCACAAGCCTATACCGCATTTGAGCAGGCATTGGCGAGTCAGCAGCCCTATTATCACCAAGCGGATACGCTCGAAAATATTGCACTTTGTGCCGAAATCGCCAAGGATCGACCGAAGCAACAGCAAGCGTTTGAGCAGTTAGGGAAATTGGATGCTGCCAAAGCTACTATGTTACGCCGCCAGCTATCGCTACTATAAACCGTATCAAGCGAGCACATCAAAATTTGCGATTCAGTAGCATCATAAGGCGAAATGATGGCTCATAGGCAGGGGACGCAATCTTGCGTCTGTTTAAGAAAATCTCGGTATTTTGTGCGTTGTGACAGATTTGTGAAAATATGAATGTTAAAAGCTACTAAAACTAAGAAATAAAAATAGGGGTTTAGTTGAATTTTACAGGGATAATTTGAATAGAATCTTTAGTAGGTGGAACTTTAGCGTATAATCCTCGCTATTACATCAAAGAAAAGGCAAAAATGTCAATAAGTGTAAACTCGCAAAATATTTCGTCAATTTCCTGTTTGACACTCTGCAATATCGCTTACTAAATTCCTCTCCAATATGACTCATCAAGACATCTATTAAAAGATAGGTAAGTTGTGATTTTACGACATATAACAACTCACCAGCTCCAAAAAGGGATATTTGATCTTGCATTATAGGTCTTGAGAATATGGTTTTTCTGTCAATAATCCTCCAAAATTAAACCACAAAGAGCATCCAAAAGTGATGCCACTTATGATGACACTAAATTAATTATGGTGTTTAAAACGGTAAGATTCGTTACCCGTTTCTAATATATGACAATGGTGAATCAGTCTATCTAATAGTGCATTTGTCATTTAGCTTCCGTAAACAAAGTTCCCCATTCCAAAAACTCAAGGTTTGTGGTAATAATCATACTAGTGTGTTCGAGGACTATGGTTAAAATCAAAGTCGGCAAACGTTCTTTTTTTGGGGAAACTTCGCTCGCTTAATCCGACCTAACGTGTGGTTAATTTTTCGCTGTGTGATTTCTACATTGAGTAAACGGGCAAGGATATCAAGTGGCGGGCGTTTGCGTCGGATACCTTCAATCACAATATCATCAAATTCAGCAGCCATTGTGGATAATTTAAGTGGTTGGAGTCATTCAATATAGTCTTGTCTTTCCATTATTCTCTCCTTGTCTGTGTTATTTTAGTGAAGGAAAGGTAGTGGTTCTTCGATATTGAAGGAGTTGGTCAAACTGACT
>NZ_JWIZ01000027.1 GCF_001038205.1 Muribacter muris
ATGCCCGTATTGAAAAACATAAAACCCTTAGAATGTACCGTGAAATCAGCCAAATGCTCGATATCCACTACCCCGGCTTTTGGGACGGCGTTACCGATGAAAAGGTGAAATTAGCTTGGATGGAAAAAGCCCATCAAATCGCAAAAAAATACTACGCCCCCCCTCTAGCAAGAGGCGAAATTTCTATGATGGCACATATCTGCTCCATTATCGGACTGGATTTTGAAACGAACCCTAAATTTCAATTTGTCGTGGATAAATTAAAAAATGATGAATATGGGACATCAAATACCTCAATTAGTATTATAGATTATCTAAGGTTTGAGTTATTAAGGAAAGATTATGATATAGGCGGTATTCATTATAATACCTGGAGTTTAAAAGATACCCAAGAAGGATTCCCACCAATCACTCGTTATATCCCTGACTTTTACACCGAAGCCAAACCCCAAAACCCCAATGAAAATGTGTATAAAATTTATAAAAACACCGTCTTAAATAAGGTTAGAAAATGAATTGTAAAGTGATTCGTATCGGGGTATTTTTTGACGGCACTGGTAATAATCTCACCAACGATCAAGCGGCGAATAAAGCCAGTAATATCGCTAAATTATATCAGCTCTATTCGCCACTGTATCAAGCCGGTTCGGCTCCCGATGCCGGTCCCTTTTTGATCGGGCAGAGTGCGTCAGAATGTAAAATTATTACTACGGCTGTTTATATTGAGGGACTAGGGACACAAGCCAATCAACCGGACAACCTCACTGGATTAGGAATAGGCAGCGGTGGTGCAAAACGGATTCAACTTGCCGTTTCCAAAATTGATGATATTCGTAAGCAATTTCCAAAAGAGGAATATAAATGCTATATAGATGTATTCGGCTTTAGTCGAGGAGCATCATTAGCAAGACATTTTATCAATGAAATGCATAGAAATGAAAAATACAAAGAATCAAGTTTCTTATTCAAATTCATCGGTCTTTTCGATACGGTTGCCTCATTTGGCAAAGCCGGTGATAATAAAAATTACAAGCCGATTACCGACAAAGGCTCGGAAGGTTGGACATTTTGGCACGAAACCTTGGGTATCACCCCTTCCGCTAAAAAATACGAGCCTTATAATTTCAACCTTGCGCCACACAGTGCCGAACAAATTGTCCATTTGGTCGCCTTAGACGAATACCGCGAAAACTTCCCCCTTACCGATACCGAAGGGGCAGGGCGGACTTATTACCTGATCGGTGCCCACTCCGATGTGGGCGGTGGCTATGAGTCGATGACGGTTGAACGGCTATTTGAGTACGCTCTCCAGAAACCACGCCAAGCAACCTTAACCCCGCTTCCACCACCAACAAACGGCATTGCGATAGGCGAAAACTGGCACGCCGATTGGGTCAATTACCAAGAGGTCGAACCCACTTATGAGGGCAATAAAAACATCCTCAAATACACCGGTCAGCGTACTGTTTCCAACGACTTACAACAGATCGGACTCATAATGATGTATAACTTGGCAGTGAAATCAGGCGTGCCGTTATTACCCTTTTCCTTAACGATGGACGCGGCTTTGCAAGCCAAACTAATACGGCAAATTGCTTATACCCCCTATCAGCCAACAACCCAAGCGCTAAACCGCCACTCGCCCGCTCTTGCCCCGTTATTGGGAAACGGCAGCTCTTGGAGTGAAACGCTCAAAGCCTATTGTATAACTGCCATTGAGGATCCTGCCGGTTTAAATCAGGCGTTAGGACATCATACGACATTTGCATACCCCGATAACCCAGCTCAAGACAGTGTGTTTCATCACCGCCAACCTGATCATTTACGCATTTTAGCTCAATACGCCCATAATTCCGCCTGTACACCGGAAGCGCACGGTTTAAATCCACCCCCGATTGGGTTTAAGCATCGCCAAACAGCCTATTTGGGAGAATCCATCTCAAACAGTGCCTATTACCTCAATCCCCAGAACCCACCTGTGCGTGTTGTGTGGCGCAATCAAGCGGCTCTTGCTGTCGTCAATGAGGAATAAAAGGCATCTGTAATAATCGGAAAAGTCTAACAATGCTATTGGAGAACATCATTATTTTAATATGCAAAAGAAATCTATTTTTGGGAATTAAAATAAATGAAAAAAAATATATTGTTACTTTATTTTCTTATAAATTCCTCACTATATGCAAACGAAATTAATGAGATAAAAAAACAGTATTATCTTGATGACGAACTATATTTACAATTTATAGATATAGGAAAAAGTATCTGTATGGATAAAATTTTATTCACTCAAAAAATTTTCAATAATAAATATAAGAATTATCTTTTCGATAAACATTATAAAACACTAGCTGGTTTAAACTCTAAATTCAGAAAATATTATAAATGGAGTGATATGAAACTTATTTTAGATGCTTTTTACGAAAAAAACATACATATAGTCATAAGTAAATATAAGGAGAAAGATGAATATTTTAAATTAGAATATCACTCTCCACTATTTATTTGTAATGATTTATTTACTAAAAACAATGAACTAAAGGAAACATACTACAAATTTATTAATGAATATAACTTATTAAGTCCAAAATAATTTCCTTGATTAAGAAGAAATAAAAAATTATTTTTTACCTATATACAGAATGTAAATGAGAAAATTTATTCTATTCTGTACTTTTATTTTTGTTTCCCAGTTCTCAAATGCAGTAATTGAAGGTGAAAAAATATATATAGATTTAACAGATCACTTTGGAAATACTATTAGCTTTTATGATAGTAAAGATGACAATAGCAGCTTTCAAGTCTATCAGTCTCATGCAAATGAAAGAGAATTAATTTTTGAAGCACCTTTCCTAGCACAAAAACCTAATATTAATACAGCTTTCTTATATAAAATAGAAGGGAGAGGAGATTATGCTATTATTTCTATGAATATTCAACCAAACTACATACAATCAGAAAAGAAATACTTAATAAAAGGAGATATTTTTACAATTAAGAACATTTCATCAAATTGGATAGAAATAGAATATAAAAATCCAGAAACAAAAAAGTCTTTATCGGATGGGTACAATGCAAGGATACATCTCTTTGTAGATAGAAACCTTATATAAGAAATAACTCCATATTTTAAAATAAAAATTCTACCTAATTAAGTAGGTTGTGTAATAAGCTCAAAAATAGGCTGCTGTTCCATATGGTTTATCAATTGCAAAGAAAAAAGGACAATTCACAGCGAGAAAATCGGATGGAACCATAAGTTATTAGATGGATTAAATAAAGCCCATTATTCTGCAGATGTAACAATTAGGGCATTACAAGAGACTAAGAAAATGATCGAACTAGCAGGTGGATATAATCATATTCGAATGTTAACCTTATCCTTTTTAAGAAGAGAATTATAATGAAAAATAGAATTATTATCTTTATTATCAGTTTTTTTTATCTTGCTGCACACGCAGAATTACAATGCTTTTCAAATGAGGAATATCAACATATAATCAGTAGACTACCTCTAAATGAAGAACAATACTATAATGTCCCAAATATGGTTAATTGTAATGAAAAGATAAACTTATCCCAGTTAGTATGTGTAAATAATAAGATAAAAAACATCTTCCTATTATTATCAATAAGTAGAATATATGCTTATGAAAATGCAACACATACACCTGTTGAGGATTATTCAACATATAATAATGATTTCAAAGAATGGATAAATAATATAATAAATAAAGAAAATGACAAAGCTATTCTAAATAGAAAGTTATGCTATATAATAAAGAAAACCTTATCTGATAATTTCGGTGGGGAATTTTATTACGAACCCAAAATAGAAGAGGTCATTAATAGCAAAAAGAATGATAATGGTGTTATTATTGACACTTTAGAAAGACTATTCTATTTAGGAAAATCATGTGATGTAAGGGTTTCATTGGACAAATATAAAAGAGGAATTTGGTATAAGAGTAATAATAAATTTATTATTGAACTAGAAGATAAAAAATATAAATTTACAGATAAGTATTATTTTAATTATGACGAAAATGTTTTTAGCTTAAATTGTTATCGTTAAATAATAATACTAGTTTACTATATAGCTAGAGAAAAAAACAAATTAGTAAAACCATCGATATGGATATACAGGCACTGAAACTGTTACACTTGTAAAGAAGAAAATAACATTCTTTTTATTAGTATTTCTCATCACTCTAAAGGGGAAACTAAAGAAAAGTTTTTCTGTTTTAAAATAGATAATTCAAAAATATTCTTATAGTATCTACAGATATGAGCTATGTGATGTACTATCCAATAGTATAAAATTAGTTTTAAATATAAAAACAATTCTATTTATAATAATGACTCTAACGTCAAAACTCATTATGAATACACATATAGTGAAATTATACATAATAAAATAAACGGTGAATATACTTTTAATGTTCAAGGCGGCATTATATATCATGTTAATTATAGTTCATTTTTAAACTCTAAAAAGGTAGAGTTTGAAAGTATATTTAATCCTACGCTCAATCTATGAGATAGATATTTATAAGCTAAAGATACTAAATAGTGCACCTTTAGATACAATTGGACAACTTATGAGCAAAATGATGGCTAAACTAATAATAGTTTTTATCTTACTTTTCACTAATATAACATATGCTAACGCCTCTATTTTTAAGGAAGAAATCCTGTATGATTATTTTGATAATGACAATATAAAAGATCAATTAAAATATCAATGTTACTATACAGATCTAGAAGGTGAGCCATATTGCAAAACTAACATTAAAACAACAAATAAGGATTATTCATTTTCTATTTATTTTATTTTTTCACCCTCTATTGATAATTGTGGAACTGGATGTATAGTAATTTCGGATTTTGATAAACACGGAAATATTATTGATACTGATGAGTTTCGTTATAAAAAGGACCTAGACAATTGGATTTTAATAAAAAACTATCAAGAGGATAATAAAATTATTGGTGTTGATGGAAAAGAATATAATTCATCAGCTATAAAGTAGCTAGTAAATATATTTTGAAATTACTTATTGGATTAGTAATATAAGAGACATTAAATATGGAAAGATAAATAAAGAGAGCTTTAAACGCTATGACGATTAAAAATATATTATATATTTCTATTTTATTTTTCATTAGCAATATCTATGCAGTAAACGACACTGTACTCTCTTCGGAAAGTAAAATAGAAAATCAAATTATAAATTGTGGTTGGATAGATAATAAAAACAACCAAAAATATACTATAAAAAATTTTTATATAAAAGAAAATAATGAATGTAGTCATTTTTCAATTAATGCGATAAAAGAAACAGAAATTGAAGTTCAATGCGGATTTAATGCAATATCAAATTTCTATAACTATGTATATGATATAACTAATGATGATTGGATCTTATTTAAATATGAATATTTCTTAGAGCCGAATTCCCCTAATGATAAAGGTGACCATTTTACAGTTAGCTTTGATAATTTAAAGGAATTTAAAAGAAGTTTGTTTTATGATATTAGTAACAATGGAAATAAAATGTTATCTATTGGCTACATTAAAGAGAAAACATTTATTTATGACAATAAATATAATAAAAAAACGCCTACTTAATTAAAGGAGATAAAGTAATAATATTAGATGTAAAAGAAGCTTTTAATAAAAAATGGTATCAGATTTACTTTAAAGGAAAAAAGAATATAATCGGCTGGGTAAATTATAATAAAATAGAGTACTTGAGTGTTCCTAGTAAGTTCCTTACGCAAAACAAATAAAGCTAATAGGGTCATAAGCATATAAAACATTATAGACACAATCAAAAATTAATAGGAAACTAAAAAATGAGAAAGCTTATTTTTGTAATTTTTTTACTTATTTCTACTTTATCCCTATCAAAAGAATATACTTATCAAAATAAAGAAGTTAATATAAAACTTTTATTACTACAAGAACATAAAAATTATATTAAATTTAAACTATTTATTGATATTCTAAAAGATAATAGCAAATTAACTTACTCAGGAAAAGCATATCTTATAAGCAGCAGTGAAATTGATGAGGATATATATACCCATGATGCTTACCACGCAAAGGAATATTGGTATCAAAAACATAACAAATGTTCTCTAAGTATACGAATAGATGACGAAGAATATAAAAGAGTTTTTTTAGAATTTTTTAATTGCAGAAAAAAAATAGATTTATCAAATAAAATGCTTAAACTTAAACCTTAATTTGCCAATCTATCATAATCAAACTGTCTAGCAAAATAGCCCAATAACCGTAGCGCCAGCTGGATACGAGTAGATAGCAAATGATGTACTTTCTTCTTAAAATTTTGCTAGAGATACACCTAAAACTCTGTTAGCATCTTATCTATATTTTCACCAAGACGTTCAAATTATGCTCAAAATCGATCTTCCCGTCCTTGTCGGTAAACTTCACCCTATCGTGAAGTCTGTTTTAGAAGATGTTGCAGCAGACAGCATCAATGCTCAGATTACCGAAATCACGCTTCCGCATCTCTTTAAACAACTGTTTGCTACGCCATTATGTGATGTTCGGCTGATTGCCGAGCATTTTGAATTAGAGATCGGAACGTTAATTGACGCATTTGAGTTGGAAGTAACCCAGATGAAAGGCAAAGGGGGAGTAGAAGATTATCCACGCTTTTCACCCTTGTTAGTCGAACTCTTACAAGATGCTTGGTTGCTCGCCTCGGCGGAGATGAAACAAACCGAATTACGCAGCGGCGTGTTATTTTTAGCACTATTATTGTCAAGCCACCGTTATTTACCACATCATTTGAGCCAGCAATTCATTACGATTAACCGTGAACTGCTAAAACGGGATTGGCTATTGATTACCGCGTCCTCTGCTGAAGCGCCGAACGTTGCAAAAAATCCGGCGAATCCAACCGCTTGTTCGCTGACCTTATTAGCCAAATATGCTCAAGATGTTACTGCGTTGGCGAAACAGGGGCAGCTTGACCCGGTATTATGCCGTGATAATGAGATGGACTTAATGATCGACATTCTCTGTCGGCGGCGAAAAAATAATCCTATCATCGTGGGCGAAGCCGGGGTCGGTAAAAGTGCCTTGATTGAAGGGTTAGCATTACGCATTGTCAATGGTGAAGTCCCCGACAAACTTTGTGATACTCGCATTATGAGCTTGGACTTGGGCGCACTCCAAGCCGGCGCCGCGGTCAAAGGGGAATTTGAAAAACGCTTTAAAGGGGTGATGGCTGAAATCGACCAATCACCGATCCCAATCATCTTATTTATTGATGAAGCACACACCCTCATAGGGGCGGGCAATCAACAAGGGGGCTTGGATGTCTCCAATCTGTTAAAACCGGCATTAGCACGGGGAACGTTGAAAACGATTGCAGCCACGACTTGGAAAGAGTATAAAAAATACGTTGAAAAAGATGCGGCGCTCTCCCGCCGTTTCCAATTAGTAAAATTAAATGAACCGACTGTTGATGAGGCAATTATCATTATGCAGGGGCTTAGGCTCACCTATGAGCAAGCCCATTCGGTTTTGATTGATGAAGAGGCGGTTATCAGCGCAGCCCGTTTAAGTGATCGCTATTTAAGTGGTCGCCAATTACCGGACAAAGCTATTGATGTGCTAGATACTGCCTGTGCCAGAGTGGCGATTACGCTGACATCGCCCCCTAAAGCATTATCGCACTTGCGGACGCAAATTCATCAGTTGGCAACGGAAAAAACACTCTTTGAACGGGCATATCGTTTAGGGATGTCAAATGATGCAGAGCGACTTGCAGCATTGACCAATCAAATTGACACATTATCGTACGAGCAAACGCTCTTAGAAGAAAAATGGCATCAGCAACAAGAGCTAGTGAAACAGATCATTGCAGCTCGTCAGCAGTTGCTAGAGAAAGAGGGGAATGACGATAGCGATACTGGCAGCCTCCGAGCAACATTGCAATCCCTTGAAATAGCGTTATCTGATGCGCAGAAAGATCAGATCTTGGTATCACCGCACGTTACTAAATCCCAGATCGAAACGGTTATTGCCGAGTGGACAGGCGTACCGCTAGAACGGTTATCCCAAAATGAACTGAATATCATCGCCGATTTACCGACGTATCTCTCGAAAGAGATTAAGGGGCAAACACTTGCCATTAAGCATCTCCACCGACATTTATTGACGGCACGGGCAGACTTAAGACGCCAAGGCCGACCATTAGGCGCCTTTTTACTGGTCGGCCCTAGTGGCGTGGGCAAAACCGAAAGCGTCCTACAAATCACTAATCTGCTCTTTGGAGGTAAACAATACTTAACCACTATCAATATGTCGGAATTTCAGGAAAAGCACACAGTTTCCCGTTTAATCGGTTCGCCTCCGGGCTATGTCGGTTATGGCGAAGGAGGCATTTTAACCGAAGCGATTCGCCGTATGCCTTACTCTGTGGTTTTATTAGATGAAGTGGAAAAAGCACACCCTGATGTATTAAACCTATTCTACCAAGCCTTTGATAAAGGAGAGATGGCTGACGGGGAGGGACGGCTTATTGATTGCCAGAACGTTGTCTTTTTCCTGACCTCTAATTTAGGTTATCAAACTATTGTGGATAACGCTGAAAATGAAAGTCAATTAACCACGTTACTTTACCCCGAGCTTGCCGCGTTTTTTAAACCGGCGTTATTGGCTCGTATGGAAGTTATTCCATTCCTGCCACTTAGCCAAACGATTTTAGCTGACATTATTGATGGTAAATTATCAACATTAACTGCCCGCTTGATCGAACGTTTTAATACCTCGGTTACGATTGATGATGACGTCAAAACGGAAATTCTGCTTAGAGCAAACCGGGCAGAAAATGGGGCAAGAATGTTGGAATCGATTATTGACGGCCATATGCTACCGCCTATCTCACTGCTGTTATTGCAAAAGCAAGCGCAAAATATGCCCATTGAGGCAATTCGCTTCTCTGTGGTCGATCATCAATTTGTCGCTGCGATTGGAGAAGAACGATGCGATTTTGCTATTTAATCGGCTTATGCTGTGCATTCCCCGTATTAGCTAATGAGGCAGAGACGTTAAAGCGTCTCGCTCAATGCCGACAAACACAGTCTAGCCTTGAGCGGCTGGATTGCTATGATAGTGCGTGGCAAGATAGCACGCCCCACGCTATACCCGCGGGACAGCGAAGTGCATCTTGGTTAAGGGCCACAGAACAAGAGAAAGGTCGGGAGACACATTCAACGCAATTTATCACTAAAGAATCCAGCGTTGAAGACATTCCTCAAGTGGTGCTGACGACACCGGCATTAGGTATTGCACCGCCCAGACCGATTTTGATGTTAAGTTGTATTGATAATATCACCCGACTGCAACTGATTTTACATCGCCCTATAGCGGGACGTGAGTTGCCCATCAGTATTGAAACCGACAAAACCCGCTTTCAAAGTCGCTGGTTCAGCCGAGACAGTGGGTATATTTTAGAAGCAAGTCGTGGCTTACAAGGTATCCGTGAAATTCAACAGTTATTTGGTGCAACCCAAATGACGATTAAACTGCAAAGCGGTGAGCCACGTTGGACATTTAACATTCAAAACATTGAGCAGGATATTAAATCCTTTCGGCAAGCTTGCCACTGGTAATGATCAGAACATCTAAAGGAACAGTATGATAGATATAATAGGTGCGCACCCCTGGCGACAGGCTATTGCGGCTGAGATAAACACAGATATTGCGATAGAGATTGCAGATGACGATCCGGATTGGGAATATCTGGACGGTGAAATGGTTAAACTCGGTTCTCTCGAACATCAATTACTCAATATCAACGATATTCAACAGCGTGCCATTACCCTACTCAGCTATAAAACCAAAGATATGCGTGTGTTGGCACATTTACTGCGCACATTGCAGCATCAAGGGGACACCCAAACGCTATTGCTTGCCATCACATTATTGACCGATTACGTCCGGCAATTTTGGCAACAGGCAGCTCCGACTTCACCACTGAAGAAAAGCCGTTTAACCTTGCAAATTCTCAAGCGATTTGAGCCGACATTGGATAATTTTAACCAGCACGCCTCCCGCTACGAGCGAGAAGCGATGCAAGCCCATTTTAAGTGGCTTGCTACTCATTTTTCCGAAACGGCATTAGTTGAACTGCTCACTCGTTACCATCAGCGATTGCAAGCCGTGCCGGATAGAGTGGTCGAACAGGACACATCAAAACCGGCTGATAACGCTTTAGCGACAACGATACCTTCAGCGCAAAATGCAGAGCAACCCATCGAGACAAATGTAAAAGTAGATGACAGCAATGAGAAAGCTTGGCGATATACATTGTTAAAAGTAGCTGAGATATTAGTTACAAAGCATATTGGCTCACCCATTGGCTACCAACTCCGGCGACATACGATTTGGTCGGGGATTGATACTTTGCCACCCGTTGAAAACACAATTACGCCATTAGCTGCCGTGTCTGCAGATATGCGCCAACACTATCTCGCTCACCTAACACAACCGACCTACGCTATTTGGGGTGAGCTAGAATATAGCTTAACCCTTGCCCCCTTTTGGTTGGAAGGGCATTTTATTTCCGCAACCTATGCCGAAAAACTAGGCTTTACTGCCGTTGCTTCTGCTATTCAAGCAGAAACACGTGCTTTTTTAATGCGCTTACCTGAGTTGAAAGACTACCATTTTAATGACGGCTTGCCTTTTCTCTCTGAAGATGCTAAACATTGGCTTTTTAAAACTGAGCAAACAGACACAACATTAAGTACCGGTACACATACCGATTTTAATGACGTATGGGCGTGTTATGAACGTGATGGCTTGACAGCAGCTTTCACCTTGCTTAACCAACAACCCGCTCAAGACGGACGTGAAAAATTCTATGCTCAACTGACTGCGTGTCAATTAATGGAGAAAGCCGAGATGACAGTGCTTGCCCAACAAGGTTATCAGACATTGCAAAATACATTGTCTATCACCCCGCTTGCACAATGGGAAGACCGTCTTTTTGCCTTTCTTGCCCAAAAAGTTTCACCTAATACATCGCCGCTTTAGGATACGATAATGAAATTACCCTCTTTCTTTCAGGTGTTAAAACCCACCTTACCTAAATTTAAACTTTCGCCTGCTGTGGTACTCACCCTCTGCTGGCTGGCAGCACTCATTTGGATTTGGGTCAAAGGGGAGACATTTACCCTTAATGGATTTACCCCGTTTGCCGACATATCGCACCGTTGGTTAGCTACCGCTGTGTTATTCATTATTGGAATAGGTTGGCTGACCTGGAAAATTATCGCACGATTACGGGTGTTGGAAAAAGCCCGTCAAGAGGCGAAACAAAATATCAACAGTGCTATTCAAGCCGAACTGGACAGCCAAAACCGTTATCTGCAACACTGGGAAATAAAATGCCAACGCTATTTGGAGACCAAACGTTACGCCTATGTTTTGCCTTGGTATGTTATGATCGGCGATTCACAAAGTGGCAAATCCCACTTATTAAACGCCATTGAAGGACTAAACCCGCTTTACCAACCTGATTTGGAAGAGAATAGTACGGATAGCATCTATTTTTCCATATTTAATAACGACCACGCCGTCATTTTTGATATTGAGGGGGCGCTTTTAACCCAACAAGATAGCAATCCGGATAAGCCTCAACTCTACACAAAACTTTGGCGTCATTTATTCTTATGGATAGTGGAAAAGCGCCCGAGACAACCACTGAATGGCGTGATATTAACCTTGGATTTCGCACATTTTTTAACACTCAACAAACCCGAGCGTGAGAATACTATCGCCCGATTACACTTACGCCTCGAAGAAATTTATAACCTGACTCATAGCCGTTTACCGGTTTATGTAATTTTTACCAAACTTGACCAACTGGCCGGTTTTACTGCCACCTATGAAAATATTCCGCAATCGGCACGGGAGAATATCTTAGGCATCACCTTTGACAGCCTCAAAACTGATGAATGGACAAAAGAATTAACGCAATTTTGGTCTGAATGGTGTTGCCAATTAAACTTGGCTTCACCACATAAAATGATAGAAAGTACGGAAGAAAAACGAGCATCGGTCTTTAGCTTTATCCGTCAGATTAACGGTGCCTATGATGATGTTGCCGAGCTCTTGCAAGGGATTAGCACACACCGAGGCAAACGCTTCCATTTTATCAGAGGGGTGTATTTCCTCTCTACCGAGCAAAAAGGCAAAATTGATGATTTATTTGTCCAATCGGCGTCAATGCAATATGAACTCGGTAAACAAACCGCCAGCACCTGGTTTAATCGGCTCTCTCAACCGTTTTTCACACAAAAGCTCTTTGAGCAGGTTTTATTTAGTGAACCACATCTAGCCTCTGAAAATGCCTTATACTTAAAAGACTATCACCAACGTCTCAAACGGTTTTTCATATTAGCCGGACTGGGGGCGCTGGCAATTATCGGCGGCTGGCATTATTTCTATTATCAGAACTACCGTGCCGGCTTAGACGTCTTAGAGCAAGTGAAAACCTTTAATCACGTTGAATTAACTGACGAGCAAGATAACTACGGCAATCTCCAACTTCCAATGTTAAACCCTATCGGCGATGCCACATTTGCCAATGGCAGTTATCACGACAGACTGCCGCTGGCGGATATGGGGTTATATCAAGGCAATCATATCGGGCCATTCGTGGAACAAACCTACCTGCGATTGCTACAACGTCGTTTTTTACCGGCGATTATGAATGGATTACTCATAGACTTAAAACAAGCACCGGCAGAAAGTGAGGAAAAACTCGGCTTGTTACGCATTATGCGTATGCTGGATGATAAAGCCGGTCGCCGTGATGAATGGGTAAAAACCTTTATGCAAAAACGTTGGAGCCAAGCTTTTGAAGGGCAAGCCGATATTCAAGCGGATTTAATGCGTCATCTTGACTATGCCCTTAAACATACCAACTGGTATGGTGGGCGACTCGCCGGTGATGAAGAATTGATTAAAGCATACCGTCCATATCAATTAGAAATCGAAAAAGCCCAAAAAGAGCTGAATACACTCTCAATCTATCAGCGGGTCTATCAAAACCTCAAAATACGGGCAGAGGAAGTGTTGCCTGCACCATTGAACCTGCGTGAACATATTGGCGCCGGGTTTGATAAGGTGTTCATAGCCCAAGACGAAGCCGCTTTATTTATTCCTCAGCTATTGACACTATCCGGCTTAAAACAGTATTTCCTTAAGCAAGATAGTCAATTAGTCGATTTAACAGCGATGGACAGTTGGGTGCTAAATCTATCTGAAAATACGACCTACAGCGATGCCGACCGCGCAGAAATCAAACAGCGTATCACCGAGTTATATCTGAATGACTATACCGGCACTTGGCGTAATGCAATTCACAATTTAGAGATTCGGCCATTTGAAACATTAGCTGATGCGATTACTGCCACAGAAAGCATTATGGGTAGTGAACAAACGATAAAAAAAGCATTAGACATTGTCAAAGAGCATACCCAAACGCCTAATATTCCCAACACATTAGACGAGAAAGAGTTAGAGGCTCGCTTAGCAACACCGGAATATAAGCTCAGAATGGACATCAGCAAGCAGTTCGCACTGGCAACCTCCGTTCTAAATACACAAGATGATAAAGCCAGCCTATTACAAGATGTTTACCAAAAACTTGCGGGATTGCACCGCTATTTACTGGCCATTCAAAACGCACCGGATACCGGCAAAGCGTCGCTAAAAGCTGTACAAATGCGAGTAGAGAAAAAATCAACCGATCCGATTTTTGAGTTGCAACAAATGGCGAAAAACTTACCTGACCCGCTTAAACGTTGGTTAGAACAATTAGCCGGTCAGGCTTGGCAAAGTATATTAAAATCCGCCTTAGTGTCGTTAGAAACCGAATGGCAGGATAAAGTGGTAAAACAGTATGACCGCTATCTGAAAGGACGATACCCGTTTTCACCGCAAAGTAAGCAAGAAGTACCACTGAGTGAGTTTGAACGCTTCTTTGGTCCGCAAGGTACCCTAGACAATTTTTATCAACAAAATCTCAGTGCCTTTATTGAAAATGGACTTACCCAAGAGGCTGAAGAAACGCTTGACGACCAAACCCCATTGATTCGAGACGATGTCTTGACACAATTAGATTTAGCCAAACGCATTCAACAAACCTTTTTCAATGCCGAATACGGTATGGGGGCACAATTTATGGTTGAACCCATTGATTTATCTGCTAACAAACGTCGTAGCATTTTAAACTTAGATGGGCAATTGATTGATTTTACCCACGGCGGCAAACGCAAAGTAAAAGTTGTATGGCCGAACTCTGGCAATGCACAAGTAGAAAGTAAAATCACCTTAGTGCCTACCGAAGCCAATAAAGCACCACGCAGTCTTAGCTTTATCGGGCCTTGGGCACAAATTAAGTTATTGCAATCGGCTAAAGCCTATAATATTACCCCTCATTCCTTTGATGTTCGCTACCAAGTAGATGGGGGAAATGCCACCTATCGCATCTATGTGGATGAAGTCGATAACCCGTTCTCAAACGAGCTTTTTCGGCAGTTTCAACTGCCCGATACTTTATACTAGGATAGCTGTATGGTCGAACAACGTTTCCCAATCCACACTACTGGCAACAACCCCATAGCACAGCCTGAATTTAGTCAGATTAAAACTCAAATTAATTACCTAAACCGCCCAGGCAAATCGGTGGATTGGGCGTTAATTGCATACGAGGCTCAACAGCTTTTTACCCGATACGGCATCGACTTACAAACTGCCGCTTATTACACCTTGGCTAGAACCCACCAACAAGGACTAGCCGGCTTCACCGAAGGAATTGAACTGCTCGCCTACTTACTGAATCACCACTGGGATAATATTTGGCCAACACAACTTACAGCCCGTCTTAATACCTTAAATTGGCTAAACGGTCGAGTCAGCCCACGACTACGCAAAGCAACCTATACCACGGGTGATTTGCGTTTACTTTACCGTGCCGAGCGGGCTCTCAACCTTATTCAAACCACGCTCATCCAACAGGGTCATCCACATACCGATCTCACCAACTGCCTATCCTTTATTCAATCACGCTGCCAACAACTTGAACCAAACGAACCGACTAGGCAGCCAGAACCTGTTGAACCCTTAAATGTTGCAATTATACCAACGCCCTTTGCAGAGCCGAATAACACAACCAAAGTACCTCACTATCCTGAATATTCCACACTATCCGATGAACCCGCATCACTACAAACAGAATCTATCCAGCCAAACAGAGATAACAGCACTACTACCTCACCACCAGACAAAGACACCCCCTTGCCCAATACACCAATGACATATAGCACCCAAGAAGGAACGTCATCCCAGCATCGTTCAAATATTCCATTATGGAGTGTGTTTTTGCTTGGTTGCCTTGCGAGTAGTGCAATATGGTTTATCACACCATTATTAAATGTCACCTCAAACCCTCAACAAGAGATAAAAGCACTGACACAACGTTTACAACGTTACCAAGAGAGCCAGTCCGCTATTCAAGCGGATTTAACTCAACTCCAAATGCAACTCTTAGAAGCTGAAAAAAGTAAAAAGGGATTAACGATTTCGTATTTGAAAACAGTGGCGTACGAAATGGAGAGAAAATTGGTGATTGAACGGAAAGAATAATCTGGAAGTATACCACCGTCCCAAATATATTTGGTCGTTGTGTTGTCCCTCTCGTTGTACTTTTATCGAAATGGTTCTGCTAATCGACTAGTCAAAGGACGCAGTTGTTCTCGGTCGTCCCATAAATCGGGAAAGACCTCAAATTTCATATCATCTCGGTTAATACCTGTTTCAAAATAACGGATAAGTCTTTCAATAATAGCTGCACCCCAAGCCCAATCTAATTCATATTTCTCCAATATTTCCCGATCGTCTTTCACATTAAGATGATGTTTGACTATGGGTGCATCACACCCTGAAAAATAATTATTGCCTAAATCTACAAGCTTACCGCCTAATCCATAAACATTTTCTCTGCTACCTTCAAACTCAGGATCAAGTAAATTATAAGGCACGATCCAAAACCGTTCGTAAGGTTCTGTTGATGAAATTGCTTTTTTTAATTTTTTTACAGCAAATTTTTTTTCAACATAGCTGGTCACCACAAAGACCTCAAATAAAATGGGAATTTGGTTTAAATCTATTTTTTCGTCCCAGTTATCATCGCTACGTTTTATATCAAAAAAACGCACAATTTGGCTCTCTAGACGTTGCGTTAATGTATATAAATTCTCTTTTAATTTATACACTAACACATCACCTTGTTTGCTTCTTACTCTATTCATTATTTTTTAGGTAATGAGTTATAATACCAATAAGGTAGTTTACGATTTTTAATATACTTCTTAAAATCATCATCAATATAATAACTATAAGGTTCCTCATTTTCATCATAAGCTAACCCTAAACCAAGTTGAATTAAGTATTCAACTCCTTCAAAACCATATATTCCCGAACTTCCAAAAAGCTTTATTTCAGGAATGTCATTAGCTTTTTCTCCTTTGCTATTGCATATATAATCCCAACATTCCAATCTCAAGTTATTTAATATAAATGAATTATTATAACTCATATTAGATAAATTATTAAAATACCCTAACCACCATGATTTTTTATTAATTACTAAGGGAGGCGCTATAATATCTAGACTTTCAACTTTCTCTATTAGTAAATCAATAGATACATCATTAATATTTTCAACTGAATAATTTACTAACAAAATCGTAATTACTACATTATCTCCTATAACAATATTATTTAACTCAGTAAGTATAACTATACCCAAATAATATTTATCATTGATAGAATAATAAAATATATCGCCTTGCTTTAGCTTCGGTCTTGATTTTTTAATAACTTTTAACTTTATGATTTTTTGAGACATTTCTTTATTCCTAATTCTTTAGCTAATTTAGGATCATTATTTCTGATCCAATCTTCACCCCATAAAACAGCATCATTATAAATTGCTCGTTTAGGGCTAATACTATTTATTATATTTCTATCTTTCACTCCATTTAATTTTCTATTATGAATAATTGCCTGTTCAACGGATCTACGTAGTGGGTTTAATGTTTTCATTTAAGCTGAGAATGATTTCAGAAAAAGTAACAACTCTTATATAAGAAGATAAGATAATATTCTTAATAATTCCTGTGTTACCATTTATAGAATCCTACCTGATATTCGTCGTATATAAAGCAAAAACCATTCTTAAAATCTTTGCTATAGATAATAATATCATCATTAGTATTAAATAAAGAAAAAATTATATTAGATTTATATCTAAGAAAAATATCTATTGGTATGTTTAATTGAATCCTTTCTTTGAAAAAAACAAATAATATTATTTCGTCTATTCTCCAATTAATAGATTTTGCTAAATTTAATACATCACCAGCACTAATTTTTTCCCTATCAAAATAACACACTCTATACTTTTCAGAAAAAGTATAAATCTTTTTTAAGTTATCTAATGTAACCTTATCATTTTCAACGCATTTAATATTACTACGGCATTCATCTAAACCAAGTAACGAAATTATCTCTTTTAATAACATTTTTCTCTTTAGAACAGCAATTCTATTTTTTATTTCTTGCATTTTTTCACCTTTTCAAAACCTTGTATATCTTCTGGAAAATGCCCATTGTATTGCTTATATCTTCCTTTATCCATAGGACTACCCTTTGAGTCATCTGCAGCATGAAAATGAGGTCCTCTACCAAATTTATCGTTTTCATGTAGTATCACATATTTATTCTTTCCTTCATTTGAAAATTTGAATACCGTACGGTTTTCTGATGTATTATCATGCACAAATTTATGAGTATCAAATTGACTACTTTTTGGTATTCCCGCTGCTTGTTTAGCCGCTCTAAAATTCTTTCTTCTAGTTGATAAGCCTAATTCATCTATTTGTTCGAAAGGATTGCTTACGTAACTATACGTTTTTTCCCCACCCGCTAGCCCAATCGGATCTAAGCACAGATAATTCCCCGTTTCCGGGTCGTAATAACGGAAGCGGTTATAAGCCAATCCTGATTCTTGGTCTAGCCACTGCCCCGCAAATAACATCTCCGGGTCAATCGGGTTCGGATACTTGAACTGATACCAATTAAAACAGATACCCCAAAGCGTGCGTTTTTCCGCTTTCCACGCCAGTTCGCCTTCGGGGGTAAATAGCCTTAAATGTCCTGTTGCGCCCTATTATGTTCAAACCTACTTGAGGCAAACACTCGAAATATCGATAGACTCCCATAATTACGCCTTTGACTATTTTGGTGGTATGCCGTCTCGAGGGATCTTTGACCATGGTGAATCATTTCCTTAATTGAGCCTTTATAGGTAGGCGCATCTCCGACTTTATCTTGGACGGTAAATATCTCAAGGAGAAGCACAATATTATTTTAGTCGTAGGATCTGGAACCGAAAGCTCACTTAGAGACAGCGTAGGGCTTCAAGCGGCTAAACAAGGCTATAAAGTACGGTTTTGGCATGTATTAGATTGAGCGAATCAACTGGAATTGGATAGTCAAATGAAGCAATTTAAGCTGGTTCCTCAAATGCCCCGTCAATATGTCATTATTTTGGATAAGTTGGGCTCTCCTTTTTCACCTGATGAGCCAACTTCACGAACACACTAGTGCGATTATTACCACTAATCTTGAGCTTTCGGAATGGGGGTAGATTACTTACAGAGTCAAAAATGACAAATGCGTAATTAGATAGGTTAATTCACCATTATCATATATTAGAAACAGGTTATGAATCTTACCGTTGTAAACACCGTAATTAATCTAGTATAAATAAGTGGATCGCTCTTGGATGATCTTTGTGGGTTAATTTTTGCAGATTATTGAGACGTACTGTACCGGCGCTAATAACGCTCTAAATTCTGCGTACCTTGCCCTTGCCTACGATAGTGATATATCAGGGTAATTGCCAATCGTGATGCTACTTTTCTTTTTCGTGTAAGGCTTATTGTAATTAAAAACGAAAACCTTTACCCCATTCTTGCGAACAATCAAACGCAAACAGCCCCCAGCAACCCAACATCAAGCCTTATACAGCAAGAGATAAAATAAAAATAAGTAACAAGTTTTTTTCTGTGCTGTTTTTCATTTTGGGAGTAAAAAAGTAACAAACCCATTTCTTGTTACTTTTTTAGTGTTGCCGACGGTTTATGTAGGATTATGTTTAAATACATTATAAGCCCGTCATTATTATCAAGGTGTTATAGGTTGGTAGGATTACACTGATTTAGGGTGGTTTAGGTGGATTGGCGGAAGTGAATGGGAGTTGAACCCACCCAAGAACGCTGGCGTCCTTAACAGGATTTGAAGTCCTGCCGACTCACCGGAGCCGACTCACTTCCGAAAAAGTAGCACTATTCTACTGAATTTATTAGAATTGTGCAAAATTCTAATGGATTGATTATGCACGCCTTATTTCGCACCCTGCCCTCTGTGGATAAATTGCTCAAACACCCACGAGGTATCACACTTGTCGAGCAATTTGGGCATACCGCTTTTGTCGAACAAGCCCGACAGTTAATCGCATACGCCCGCCGGACGATTCAGCACACCCAACAACTGCCGCCGATTTTCGCACAGGAAGCCATTCTGTTTGATACGCTTGCCGAGCGGCTCAACCAATCACAACAAATTGAAATGCAAGCGGTTTTTAACCTTACCGGCACAGTTTTGCATACCAATTTGGGGCGGGGGTTATGGTCTGAACAGGCAATCAATGCAGCCACTCAAGCAATGCGGCATAATGTTGCCTTGGAGTATGACTTAGACGAGGGCAAGCGTAGCCATCGGGATCATTACATCAGCGGCTTGTTGCAACAGCTCACCTGTGCGGAAGCGGCTTGCATAGTCAATAATAATGCCGCCGCTGTGCTGCTGATGTTAGCCACCTTCGCACAGGGCAAAGAAGTGATCGTTTCACGGGGCGAATTGGTTGAGATTGGCGGTGCATTCCGCATTCCCGATATTATGCAGCAGGCCGGTTGCAAATTGATTGAAGTCGGTACGACAAATCGCACCCACTTAAGCGATTATCGCCACGCAATCAACGAAAATACCGCCTTTTTAATGAAAGTTCACACCAGTAATTATCAAATCCAAGGCTTTACGGCGAGTGTGGCGGAAGAGCCGTTAGTCGCACTTGGGCGAGAGTTTGGGCTACCCGTCATCAGTGATTTAGGCAGCGGCTCGCTGATCGATATGCAGTCGCTCAATTTACCGACAGAACCAATGGTACAACAAAAAATCGCTGCCGGTGTGGATTTGGTCTCCTTTTCGGGAGATAAATTACTCGGCGGCCCGCAAGCCGGCATTATTGTCGGCAAAAAAACGCTGATCGATCAACTCCAGAGCCACCCGCTCAAACGGGTTTTACGCTGCGACAAGGTGATTTTATCAGCACTGGAAGCGACCCTACGCCACTATCTCTCTCCGGAGAAGCTGACAGACGCCTTGCCGACATTCTCACTCCTAACCCAATCAACCGAACAGTTGCAACACAAAGCGGAGCGGCTTAAAAGTACCCTTTGCAAGCGGTTAGATAGCCGCTACGATTTGCAAATCGAGCCGAGCCTCGCCCAAATCGGCAGCGGCGCATTACCGAGCGAAAGGCTTGCATCGGTGGCAGTAACCGTTGCCTGCGACAATCCGCAGCACCTCTCGGCACTGGTACGCCAATTCAAATCTCTGCCCCACCCAATTATTTGCCGGATCGCCCAGCAAAAAATCTGGCTGGATTTACGCTCTGTCGCCCAGTTTGATGCATTGATTGAAATGTTGGAAAGCAACCATACACTCAATACTCCTTCCTAGCAACTCGCTACGCAAGCGGTCTGATTCCCTTGTTTTTTTGCAAAAAATCGGTATAATCTGACCGCTTTTTCTATCTTTTATTGATAGGAAGCGTGACTTGCCCTCACCTCGAACGAGGGTTTTTCTTTTTACTATCAACAATTTAGAGGACGGTTATGGTAACCATTCGTTTATCTCGTGGCGGAGCTAAAAAACGCCCATTCTATCAAATCGTGGTCGCAGACAGCCGCAGCCCACGTGACGGTCGCTTCATTGAGCGTATCGGTTTCTTCAACCCTATCGCAGCCGGTCAGGCAGAGCGTCTTCGTGTCAATCTTGAAGCCGTTGATGCGTGGGTTGCAAAAGGTGCATCACTTTCAGATCGTGTTGCCGTATTAGTAAAAGAAGCGCGTAAAGCAGCTTAATTTTTACACCCTTTTCAATAATGTAGGTGAGTATGAGCGAACAAAAAATCGAAGTCGTTGGAAAATTAGGATCAACCTATGGTATCCGTGGCTGGTTGCGTCTCTATTCATCGACAGAAGAAGCAGAAAGCATTTTCGATTATCAGCCGTGGTTCTTAAAAATCAAAGGGCAATGGCAGCCGATCGAACTGGAAAGTTGGCGTTATCACAACAACGATTTGATTGTGAAACTCAAAGGCACGGACGACCGTGAAGCCGCCCAATTATTGACGAACAGCGAAATCGGCGTAGATTTAGCCTGTTTTCCGACATTGGACGAGGGCGATTACTATTGGCACGACCTTATCGGCTGCCAAGTAGTCAATCTGCAAGGCTACACAATGGGCGTGGTGTCGGAGATGATGGAAACCGGTTCAAACGATGTACTGGTGGTACGAGCAACGGCAAAAGATGCTTTCGGCAAGCAAGAGCGGTTAATTCCGTTCTTATATGAACAAGTAGTTAAAAGAGTAGATCTCGCCACCAAAACAATTGAGGTGGACTGGGACGCTGGTTTCTAACCTCAGGTATGCAGTGAGCTTTAGGGAGTAGCATTATGTGGATTGGCATTATCTCGCTCTTCCCCGAAATGTTTAAAGCGATTACTGAATACGGGGTAACAGGCAGAGCCGTAAAACAACATCTTCTGCAAGTGGAATGTTGGAATCCGCGCGATTTCACGTTCGACAAACACAAAACCGTGGACGATCGCCCTTACGGCGGCGGCCCCGGAATGTTGATGATGGTGCAACCTTTGCGTGATGCGATTCGCACCGCCAAAGCAGCCGCCAAAGCAGAAGACGGCGTAGAGGCAAAAGTGATTTACCTCTCGCCACAAGGACGTAAACTCGATCAAGCAGGCGTAAAAACCCTTGCCCAACACCCCAAAATGATTTTGGTTTGCGGGCGTTACGAAGGTATTGACGAGCGATTGATCCAAACGGAAATTGATGAAGAATGGTCAATCGGTGATTACGTTCTCACCGGCGGTGAATTACCCGCAATGACGTTAATTGACGCTGTTGCACGGTTTATTCCCGGTGTGTTAGGCAAACAAGCCTCGGCAGACGAAGATTCGTTTGCAAGCGGTTTATTGGATTGCCCGCACTACACCCGCCCCGAAAAGTTGGATGGAATGCCTGTCCCCGATGTGCTGATGTCGGGACACCACGAGCAAATTCGCAAATGGCGGTTAGCACAATCGCTGGAACGCACGTGGTTAAGACGCCCTGAGCTATTGGATAGCCTAGCTCTGACTGACGAACAACGTGTGTTGCTCCAACAAATCAAGCAGCGACACAAATCAGTTAATTCTAGGACATAGAAGGTTTATTAAAATGAGTAACATCATCAAACAAATCGAACAAGAACAGTTAAAACAAAACGTACCGAGCTTCCGTCCGGGGGACACATTAGAAGTTAAGGTATGGGTAGTAGAAGGTAGTAAAAGACGTTTGCAGGCGTTCGAAGGCGTGGTTATTGCAATTCGTAACCGTGGTCTGCATTCTGCATTTACATTGCGTAAAATCTCTAACGGCGTAGGCGTTGAGCGTGTATTCCAAACTCACTCGCCGGTAATCGACAGCATTTCCGTGAAACGTAAAGGTGCGGTACGTAAAGCGAAACTTTACTACCTCCGTGAGCGTTCAGGTAAATCGGCGCGTATCAAAGAGCGTTTGGGCGACTAATTTTCGCAACCATAATGCAAAAGAAAAGGCTTGGGTTTCCCCAAGCCTTTATTGATTAAATAATTAAAAATTTATAGAATATTATTAATTACATACTTAGAGGAGTACGTTATGAATGTCAATGTTATAAAAACAGCACAGCGTATTCTAGACGTATATTGGGATAGAAGTATTCCCGTGAACGTTGATGATATCGCACAAAAAATGAATGTTGAGGTTTATTATCTGCCAAAACTAGCTGGAGGAGATGATATTTCAGGTCGTTTTGATATTGTTAACGGTATTCCAACTTGTTATATCAGAAATACAGATGTTGAACAGCGTCAGCGTTTTACACTTGCCCACGAGCTAGGACACTTTATCCTAAACCACGGGGGGGGGTTTCGGGATAACTCAGCCTCCTTTAATATGCATAACTATGATCCGAGAGAAGTTGATGCAAATGCATTTGCCGCAGAGCTATTAATGCCTAAAATTGCGATTGACTATGTCATTGAAAAATTAAAAAACATTCACTCCATTGATGAATTTGCACATCTATTTAATGTATCCATACCTGCAATGACTTATCGTTTAAAAAATTTAGGTATCCATTTATCTTGAGGAAATTTTATGTCAAATAATATCAACATTCCTAGAGAAGAACAAAACAGCGATAACTTTGTTGATGCAGAGAATAACAGCATACAGCCTGATAATACTAAAATAGAACCAAATATCCCTCAACCAAATATTCTAAGGCAAGATATTATTGATTATGAAAAAGAACGTCGTATATTATTTAGAATAGCCTTTGGCTTCTCTATCTTTTTTATTTTATGCTTATATATTGGACTATTTTGGTGGATTTACTCTCAAAGTATCGGTTATCATATCAATAATAATATGTGGCACATCGCTGTTATTTTTGCTCTTCCAGCCACAACTTTACTTATAGCAATCTTAAAATTAGTATCTAAGCATCAAGAACCTACCGTATCAAGTCATTCTCCTATTAAAGAATTTAGTAATCAATTACTAAGTGTCATCAAAGAATTTCTAAATACTAGAAAATAGAGAAACAAAGGCTTGGGTTTCGCCAAGCCTTTGTTTTTTCAATCGGTGAGTTCTGTTAAGTTTTTTGCAAAATTCTCACCCAAATTCACCACTTTTTTTCTACTTTATCTCAACTCCGGAAACAGCATTTTGATGACATCACGGGTGAGCTGGCGGGATTTGCCTTGATACGGGAAAATGTGCATCATCATCATTGGGTTGAAATTCGCTTCAATCACGCCCCACGAATTTAGGCTCGGCTCGGCGGCTTGCTTGAGATTCGGGATAATTAAGTCCACACCGCACACTTTCGCCCCCATTGCGTTGGCGATACCGACCGCCAGTTGCTTATAGCTCTCGTGCATTTCATCGGTCATATCAATGGAATCGCCGCCCGTGCTAATATTGGAATTGGCACGTAACTGTACCCATTGTTCCTTACGTGGCACGCTGTCAGGCGTGAGCCCCTGCTCTTTGAGCTGCAATAATTCAATCTCGCCGAGCGCAATTTTTTTGAGCGGGCTGCGGCTACCGTCTCCCCGTAAAGGATCAGCATTTTTAAGTGCCACTAATTCCCGCACGCTGTGAACGCCATCCCCAATCACATTCGCCGGCACACGCAATAATACGGCGAGGGTTTGATCGCCCAGCACGAAAAAGCGATATTCGGTGCCGACCAAATAATCCTCGACCATAATTTCTTTATCTTCACGAAAGGCGATTTCCACCGCTTTTGCAAAATCTTGCCGATTACTGACCCCTTGCTGAAAAATGGTAATACCCAAACCGTAGTTGGTCGATTTCGGTTTGATTACCACCGCTTTTCCCTCAAATAAGCCATAATGAGCGATTGCTTCGTCCGCTCGGGTAAACTCAACGCTGTTCGGCACATTAAAACCGGCTTTCGCCAGCACCTTTTTCGTAACCACCTTATTTTCCATAATCAGCGGTGAAATATATTGATCGTGGCTGGTCATATTGCCGTTTTTGACATATTCGAGGTGATCGCCAAATTTGAGGGCAAGAAATTGATCGTTTTCGTCTAAAATGTCAACGTTAATCCCCTGTTGAATGGCATCAAACAACAAGGCTTGTGTGGACAATTCCATATTATCAAAAGCCGATAATGCATAAAAACGCTCGAAGGCTTGCGCTTTATATTGGCGAGCTAAATTTGCACCAAAGGCTTGATAACCGCCCGCTTGCGTTAAGGCGTTTGCCATTCTGCCGCCAATTGTTTGGCTCGGATCGGCAAATTGTGCCAGTTTTTCACGCACTAATTGTTGATCTTGCTCGCTCGCGTGAATGTCATTCAACATCGCCAATAATTGTGTGAGCAAGGCTTCACCTTCAGCTTTAAACGCTGTTTCGGCTAACGGGTGCTCTAATGCTACTTGGTTTAGGCACGCTTTGCCCAAATCAACGCCGTGCTGATCGGCGGTTTCGTCCAGCCATAGCATCAACAATAAAAACAGATGCACAAACTTGGCATCGGTTAATTCAATACCGTAAGGGGAAAACGGGTTGAGATCGAACAGGCGGAACTCCGCATACTGCACACCCTTTTCTAATAATGTCCGCACCCGTGCTGCGCCCCGCAAACGCACGTTTGAGTAATACTCTTTTTCGGCAATCAGCTCCCCTTCCGCCACCAAACGTTCAAGGGATTCGACATAATCCGCCAAACTATTATGATTCACCTGAATATGCGGTTTGTTCACATAGCCGTATTGACTTGAACGCAAACTGCGTACCAACTGCCCCGCCGCAAGCGGTGCGTTGCCGCCAAAATATTGCCATTCCACCGTAGGCGAGGCGGCGAGCAAATAAACCAATACCCATTGATAGCGCAGGAAATTGGTCGCCAATTTCATATAAATGGCATTCTGAAAAGCGATCGGATCGGCAAAATCCGTTTGTAACGGAAAGATCGAGCGGATAAATTCCGAACTGAGCTGAAAATTGTAGTGAATCCCGCTCACCATCTGCTTGGTTTTGCCGTACACTGCCACCAAATGCTCCCGATATGCCACATCATCGGGGTTATCCAACTGGGCAACCTTAATCGCCGCTTCAGGCGGCAAGCCCGCCGGCATACTGAGCGGAAACAGGTATTCATCTTCAGGCAGCGAGCGTAGCACCACCTCGTGAATCGCACTCAACCAGCGGTAGCTATCCTCCAATTTGGCATTCGGCGGCGTGATCAATTCAAGCTGGCTTTCAGCAAAATCCGTTTGAATATAAGGGTGAAAACGGCGGCTGCCGAACGCTTTCGGGTGGGGCGTAGTAACAATATTGCCCTGCTCATCGACCCGTTGTCCCTCCTTTTCCAAACCGAACGAGCCTTGCTGAAACAATAAACCGAGCTGATATTCACGGATAATCTGTTGTAATGTCATTTTGTTAGCCTAGATTATTGAGAAATATTCTCAACCATACCACAAAATGCTCGCAATGTTTGTGCCGATTTGTAAAGTGATAGAGCATTTGGTTATTTTCTTCGGCAAGCGGTGAGATTCTCGCCAAAATAGGCAAAATCAACCGCCGAAAAAGTGTGATATACTGCGCCACCGTTTCAATTTGCCGCAGGAATCGCCGTGTTTCATCATCACTATCTGGAAATGCAAGAGCATTTTTTATTCGTCCCGTACTATAACAACGTCCGCCGTATCCGTGTGCTACTGCCGAAAGACTACCGCAGCGAACAAGCGCACTACCCCGTACTGTATATGCACGACGGGCAAAATGTGTTTTACAGCAAAGAATCCTACTCCGGCTACTCGTGGAAAATTATCCCGACGATTAAACGACACACTGAATTTCCCAAGCTCATCATTGTCGGGATTGATAATGCGGGCGAACAACGGCTCAATGAATACGGCCCTTGGCGAACGGATGTCGGCGCAACCGCAGAAGTGAGAAACGCCAGCGGGCGAGGAATGGATTACGGCAAATGGGTGGTCGAGGTTGTCAAACCCTTTATCGACCAAACCTACCGCACCAAACGGGAACGGGAACACACATTGCTGGCGGGCAGTTCAATGGGCGGCATTATCACCGCTTATATGGGGGCGGCATACCCACAAGTTTTCGGACATTTAGGCGTATTCTCTCTCGCCTCGTGGTTTAGTGAACCTGCTTTTTTAGACTTTCTGCACCGCCACCCGCTCAATCCGAGCAGTAAAGTTTTTATCCAAGTTGGCACAAACGAGGGCGATGAGGTTGATTCTCTGTTCATCTCCAATATGAACCAAGCCTATATCGACTGCACCCTGCGCTATTATCAATCGCTCCTACGCACAGAACACCCCCTCGACCAAATCCAGCTCCGCATTATGGCAAATGAAATCCACCACGAAAAACACTGGGCGGATCATTTTGTTGAGTTTTTACGGTTTTCATTGCTGAATAATTAAACACCTAATAATGCTCTTAAAATATCTGTTTAATATGCATCAGCTTAAGATGTGCCAACATTTCAAACCAATTTATGATCCACATCACATTTTTGGAAAAATGTCGTCCCCTAATGTCGCTTTTCCATTCCTTTATTCCATTGGCAGTGCTACTATTTTTAGGTTATGGTGAACTTTCGGCCCACTTTATTTTGTAAAAAAACGGCTAAAATCGACCGCTTGCAAGTAAGTTATGCCGATAAGTTCCTGATCGTAATCGCACTGATGACTATTATCTAGGAGAAAACAATGGCATTCCGTATCGAAAAAGACACAATGGGCGAAGTTCAAGTACCGGCAAATCGTTACTGGGCGGCACAAACTGAGCGCTCACGCAACAATTTTAAAATTGGACCGGAAGGTTCAATGCCGGCAGAAATTATTGAAGCCTTTGGCTATCTCAAAAAAGCGGCCGCCTTCGCCAACCACGATTTAGGCGTGTTACCGATTGAAAAACGGGATCTTATCGCCCAAGCCTGCGATGAAATCTTAGCAAATAAATTAGCAGGCGAATTTCCACTCGTTATCTGGCAAACCGGTTCAGGCACACAATCCAATATGAACCTTAACGAAGTGATTTCAAACCGCGCACACGTTCTCAACGGCGGTAAACTCGGCGAAAAAAGCATTATTCACCCGAATGACGATGTAAATAAATCCCAGTCTTCCAACGACACCTACCCAACCGCAATGCACATCGCTGCGTACAAAAAAGTGGTTGAACACACTTTGCCGTGTGTAAAACGCCTGCAAAAAACGTTAAGTGAAAAATCCGAAGCGTTTAAAGATGTGGTAAAAATCGGTCGTACTCATTTAATGGATGCAACGCCACTCACTCTCGGTCAAGAATTTTCTGCTTATGCCGCACAATTAGCCTTTGGTATCAAAGCATTAGAAAATACCTTGCCTCATTTAGCAGAGCTTGCCTTAGGCGGCACAGCGGTCGGCACAGGCTTAAACACACCGAAAGGCTATGATGTGAAAGTTGCCGACTATATCGCCCAATTTACCGGCTTACCGTTCATCACCGCCCAAAATAAATTTGAAGCGTTAGCCACCCACGATGCGATTGTCGAAACACACGGTGCATTAAAACAGCTCGCCGTTTCCCTTTACAAAATCGCTAATGATATCCGCTTACTTGCCTCCGGCCCACGCTCCGGTATCGGCGAAATTCTAATTCCGGAAAATGAACCCGGTTCATCAATTATGCCGGGCAAAGTGAACCCGACCCAATGCGAAGCAATGACAATGGTATGCGCCCAAGTATTAGGTAACGATACCACTATCTCATTTGCCGGCACGCAGGGGCATTTCCAGCTTAACGTTTTCAAACCGGTAATGGCGTACAACTTCCTCCAATCCGCCCAACTACTCGGCGATGCGTGCATCTCTTTTGACGAGCATTGCGCTATCGGCATTGAACCGAACTTCCCTCGCATCAAAAAACAGTTAGACGATTCACTAATGCTAGTAACCGCGTTAAACACCAAAATTGGCTATGAAAATGCAGCGAAAATTGCTAAAACCGCCCATAAAAACGGCACAACGCTAAAAGAAGAGGCAATCAATTTAGGCTTAGTTACCGCAGAGCAATTTGATGAATGGGTTCGTCCGGAAGATATGGTCGGCAGCTTAAAATAGAAACTGAAACAAGCGGTCGGTTTCCACTAATAATTGATAGTACTAACCTCTAAACTAAAAGGGATACTGAATGAGTATCCCTTTTATTTCTCATTCGGCTAGCAACCAAGCATACAAGGCAAAGCCCTATACAATCTGCACAACATTATACCTTACGAAGCTATTTCAACAGTGCTAAAAAATCTCTTTCTGCAAGTATCCAGCTCTATAAACAAACTTCGTAATTTACTTGAAAAAAGCCATTGCGGTTTTCATCACCCGCTCGGCTTCTTGCTCCGTTAAATTAAAAAAGAGGGGTAAACGCACGAGGCGGTCGCTCTCGGCGGTGGTGTAGCGGTCTTTGCCGTTAAAACGCCCGAACCGTTGTCCGGCAGGGCTGGTATGAAGCGGGACATAATGAAACACGCTGAGAATATCCGCTCGTTTTAAATATTGGATAAACGCCTCGCGTTGCGTCTGATCGGCTAACTTGAGATAGAACAGATGGGCGTTATGCTCGCAATCGGCAGGCGGGGCTGCCAATTCCAGCTCGCCCGTTTCGGCAAGGGGGGAAAAGGCTTGAAAGTAACGTTGCCAAATCGTTAAACGGCGTTGGTTGATTAGATCCGCCGTTTCCAACTGGGCATATAGATATGCTGCTTGCAGATCGGAGAGCAAAAAACTCGATCCCACATCCTGCCAGCGATATTTATCCACTTGCCCCCGAAAAAAACGGCTGCGATCCGTGCCTTTTTCCCGCACGATCTCCGCCCGTGCGACGAGTTGCGGATCATTGATCAGTATTGCCCCGCCTTCGCCGCCGGCGGTATAATTTTTCGTTTCGTGAAAACTGTAACAGCCGAGATGCCCAATCGTGCCCAATGGCTTACCCCGATAGCGAGCCATTACCGCCTGCGCCGCATCTTCTACGACCCAAAGTCGATATTTCGCCGCCAGCGCCATTATCGTTGCCATTTCGCAGGCAACCCCGCCGTAATGCACCGGCACAATGGCTTTGGTTTTCGGCGTGATCGCCTGTTCAATCAAACGTTCATCTATATTCATCGTATCCGGACGAACATCGACAAACACAATCTTCGCTCCCCGTAGCACAAACGCATTGGCGGTTGAGACAAAGGTGTAGCTCGGCATAATAACTTCATCGTCAGGCTGAATATCGAGTAATATCGCCGCCATTTCCAAAGCGGCGGTACAAGAGGGCGCCAGCAGTGCCTTGTGCGTGCCGAACCGTTGCTCGAACCACCGTTCACAGCGGCGGCTGAACTCACCGTTGCCGGCAAGCTGCCCGCTTGTCATCGCCTGTTGTACATAACTCAGCTCTGTGCCGACCAATGTCGGCCGATTAAACGGAATGTGCATTGCGATATAACCAATAATGAAGATCCTGCGGCACAGCCCCAATGCGTTGGTAGAACCGGATTGCCGCTAAATTGCCGGATTGGGTACGCACCCTCAACGTTGCCGCCCCCTGCTGTTTCGCCCAACCCATTGCACCCTGTAATAACGCCCTGCCCACCCCATTGCCCTGTTCAGATGCCGCCACCGCTAATAAACCGATATCAGCGTTATCGTCAACAAACCGAACGCTGACCCCGCCGACAATTTGCCCCTGCCGCCGGATAATCAGGCACACATCATCAAAGCTGCCCTGCACGGCATTTGTGATCCACTGACGGTAAAAACGCTGATTTTCACTCGCCGAAAAATAGGGCGTACGAAAACGGCTGTTCGGAAAAGCATTGCCAAACAGTGCGGTCAACGCAGCCAGATCAGCCTGCGTTGCCACCGCTAATTCCAGCAAAGGGTGAGACGGCAGCGGCAGCACAAAGAGCAACTCGCCCTCTACCCATTGGAACTGATTGTGCTGCAAATAGTGCAATAACGCCGTTTCATTTGCGCTGACTTTAGCGGCTACTAAGGCAAAATCGGCAAATAATTCACCGGCAAGCGGGCGGTTCGGCACATTTTTTAGCAAAAGCCGCCCGATCCGACGGCCGAAAAACGCCGTTTCCCATTCGTTTAAGATAATCTCTGCCATATCCCTTTAGTATCCACCCGCCACGGCGTTGTTTTTTCAGTCAAGGGCGTTTGTTTGAAACGTTGATGATCGACCAGCAAGACTAATACGTCCGCTTGCGTTAATGCGTGATCGAGCGTAACTAACTCAGCTTTAGCGAGAGACGGCGGCAAGGCGGACAGGTTCGGTTCAACCACCCATAACGCACCGCTGTGCCACTCGGCAAGGGCTTCGGTAATCGCCAGTGCCGGACTTTCCCGCACATCGTCCACATCGGCTTTGAAGGTCAGCCCCAAGCACGCAATCGTCAGTTGATTTAAGGTACGACCGCTTGCCGCCAAACAATCCGCAACCGCCGCTTTCACTTTGTCGATCACCCATTGAGGCTTGGCATCATTGACGTGGCGGGCTGTTTGAATTAAACGGGCTAAATCCGGCGTTTGTGCCACCATAAACCACGGATCGACCGCGATACAATGCCCGCCGACCCCTGCCCCCGGCTGCAAAATCTGCACGCGTGGGTGGCGGTTTGCCAGTGCAATCAGTTCCCAAACATCAATCTCTAGCCGATCACAGATCAGCGATAATTCGTTTGCAAAGGCAATATTAACGTCTCGAAAGCTGTTTTCCGTCAATTTACACATTTCAGCGGTACGAGCGTTCGTGGTTAAACACTCGCCTTTTGCAAAAAGTCGGTACAAAGCGACCGCTTGTTGCGCGCATTTTGGGCTAGGCCCGCCGATCACGCGGTCATTTGCCACCAATTCCTGCAAAATATTACCCGGTAGGACACGCTCCGGACAGTAGGCGATGTTCACCTCGTCCGGAAAATGTAAATCCGGGCGGGCAAAGCGTAGCTGCTCGGCGATTTGGTCGGTCGTGCCAACGGGCGAGGTCGATTCCAGTACCACTAAATTCCCTTTGGCTAACACGGGAGCGATAGCCGCTACAGCCTGTTCAACAAAGTGCAAATCCGGCTGATGCTCCGGCGTTAAAGGCGTCGGCACGGCAATGATAAAGGCATCGGCAGCCTCCGGTTTGGTGGCTGCAATAAAATTGCCGCTATCAACCGCTTGCCGTAACGCCAAATCAATGCCCTTTTCGGCAATCGGTGCGTTACCTTGGTTGAGCTGCGCCACCCGTGCCAGATGAGTATCCACGCCGATCACTTGCTTGCCAGCATTGGCAAAGGCTAGGGCGGTCGGCAAGCCAATATAGCCTAAGCCGACCACGCAAATTCGGTTAAAATCCGCCATTTTGGTTCTCTTTCAAAATTGCCGCAATCCGTTCGCTTGCCTGTCCGTCTCCGTAGAAACAAGGGGCTGAACGGGGTTGGCTCGGCATTGCCAAATGGCGTAACACTTCGCTGACTAATCTGTCTGCATCAGTGCCGACTAATGTCATCGTGCCAGCTTCCTCTGCTTCCGTTCGTTCGGTGGTCTCCCGCATCAATAAAATCGGTTTTGCCAGCCCGTTGGCTTCCTCTTGAATGCCGCCGGAATCGGTCAAAATCAGATCGGCACGGGACATTAAATAGACAAACGGCAAATAGGCTTGCGGTTCAAGCAGAAAAATATTCTCTATGCCTGCCAGTTGCCGCGCGAGCGGCTCTCGTAGCTGCGGGTTGAGATGCACAGGGAAAACGATCTGCACATTCGGGCGGCATCTTGCCAGCCTAGCCAACGCTTGACAAATCTGCGCTAGTGGCTCGCCCCAATTTTCACGGCGGTGGCAAGTTACCAAGACACACTGTTTCTGTGGCTCGAGAAAGGCAAAATCCACCGCTAACTGCGCAGCAAGCGGGGCGTTTTCGGCAATATTTTGCAACATTAGCTTGAGGGCATCAATTACGGTATTGCCCGTTACCCAAATGCGTTCGGCAGCCACGCCTTCCTTGAGTAAATTCCGCCGTGCCTGCGGAGTCGGTGCAAAATGATAGGCAGCTAATACGCTGATCAAACGGCGGTTCGCCTCTTCAGGATAAGGGGAATGGAGATCGCCGGTGCGTAGCCCCGCTTCAATATGCGCTAACGGAATACGCTGATAATAGGCAGCAAGGGCGGTGATAAAGGCACTGCTCGTATCGCCGTGCACTAGCACCAAATCGGGCTGATGCTGCGCCAATACCTGTTGCAATGCGGGCAGTAATCGGGCGTGAAGCTCGGCGAGACTCTGCTGCGCCGACATTATGTTGAGATCGATATCCGGTTGAATTTCAAACTGATGCAGCACTTGATCGAGCATTTGGCGGTGCTGCCCCGTTGCACACAGGGTGAGCTTAAATTCAGCCTGCCGTTGTAGCGTTTTAATCAGCGGGGCGAGTTTTATCGCCTCAGGGCGTGTGCCGAATACTATCAGAATGTGGCGCATTATTTTCGCTGTAACGCTATCACAACCAATCCAAGCAACGCCCCAAATCCAGCACACAGTGCTAGCACTAGCGTCAGGTTGTCCGGTAACGCCGGCTTGGTAGCCGCAATCGGTTTTTGAACCAAATGATAAGGCACTAATTGATTATCAAGGGGTTGCACCGAACGCATCAGGGTTAATTTTGCCTGCCACTGTTCGCCTAGATTGGCATCTGCCGACTGTTTAACCTGCTGAAATAGCAGTTTCCACTGTTGGATCAAATCGTTATTCAAATTCTCACGGGCTTTTAGGCTGCTTTTCTGAATAAAATCACTCAAGACGCTTGCAGCGTGATCCGGATTTACCAACTGAAAAGATAACGTACCGGTCGCACTATCAAACTGCAATTTTTCCACAAGCTGACGGGCGAATAGGGCTGTCGGTTGGTGGTTTACTGCTGCGGTCTGCTGCACAATCGTATTGTTGATGAGAAACTCTAAACGATCGTCAAGTGCGGTTAAACGTTGCTTAAACTCATCAAAGACGGCAGTGGTGATCTCTTGCTCATTGTTAGGGAGGGCGTTACCGTCATTTTGCACCTGCCGATACGTGCTTTTTAATGAATAAAAATTACCCAACTCCGCTACTTTCGGCGCGTCAAACCGTGCGCTCACCCGCCACTCTTGCGACTGTGTTGCGAGATGAAGCCAACCCGTCCCAACACTTAATCCGATGAAAAAGACTAAAATCAGTATATTTGATAATAACGATGTTTTTGGTTTTTGATGTTCCATAATCTGTGCTACTTTGTTAATTTTTTACGCATCCGACGTTTTTGGCGGCGCACGAAACGGGTTATTCGCCAAGCGTGGACAATAGAATAAGAATAAAGAAAAAACAGGCAAATAAACGCAATAAACATTACCCATTGATTCCAATAATTCACCTCGCCCAGTACCCCAAAGCCCGCACAAAGTGCCGAGCCAAAAGTAATCACGGCTAAGGCTTGACGAGAGCTTAGCCCCGCCCGCATCATCAAATGATGGATATGTAAGCGGTCGGGACGGAACGGGCTTTTGCCCTTTTTCAAACGGCGGAAAAACACCGCCACCATATCAATCAGCGGCACGGCGATCAGCCATAATCCAGTAATCGGGCTAATCGGGTGCCCTTGCCCTTGGGTGCTCAGCAGCAAGATCCAAATAATCGTAAAGCCGATCAGGGTGCTGCCGGAATCGCCCATAAACACCTTCCACTTTGCCCCAAACACGCTTAGATTAAACAGGGCATAAGGCAATAACACCAAAATAATCGCAAAGCACCAATAGGCAAGAGCGGTTTGATCGTCCAACCACATTAGCGTGCCGAGCCCGGCAAAACTGACGCTAGACAGCCCTGCCAATAAGCCGTCAATCCCGTCAATCATATTAAAGGCGTTAATCACCCCAATGGTAATAAACACGGTCAGCACCAAGCCTAATGCGCCGATTTCAAGGCTGAACGGGGCGATGAGCTGCCCTAAATTCTCAATCGACAAACCGCTATAAATCATTGCTCCCGCCAAACACGCCTGAATGCCGGCACGCAACAGCGGGCTAATGTCAAACCGATCGTCTAACACGCCGATCACCAATAAAATTGTCAATGCGGTTAAATACAGCTCCGGCAGCCGCATCTGCTCCCATTCCAACGCATAAAACGCTAAATTGCCCAAGAATAACGCAATACCGCCGATTAACGGGATCACCCCTTGATGACGTTTGCGGAAATTCGGTTTATCTACCAAACCAATCCGTTCGGCGACCGGTCGCATTACCACCAATGTCGCAAACGACACGCACAGTACGGCAAGAAAGGTAAGCCACATAACGAGGTTTATCCTTAAAAATAACCCATAGAAATGCCGTTCAGCATAGCATAAACCACAAAACTCTCAATATAAAAAATGGACAAGCCCCGTCCGACAAGGGATAATAATCCACCATTTTTGCAAGATTTTACCGATTGATTAAGGACTTAAAATGACATCATCTTTATCGCTCTTTGACAGAGCTCAAAAAGTGATTCCAGGCGGCGTAAACTCGCCGGTTCGAGCTTTTAAAGGAGTCGGCGGCACGCCAGTATTCATCGAAAAAGCCGAAGGCGCTTATATTACCGACAGTGAAGGCAAACGCTACATTGATTATGTCGGCTCTTGGGGACCAATGGTATTGGGGCATAATCACCCCGCCATTATTGAAGCGGTACTGAACGCCGTGCCGAACGGCTTGAGCTTCGGCGCACCCACAGCCGTTGAAATTGAGCTGGCCGAGCTGGTTTGCCGACTTGTCCCCTCCATTGAAATGGTGAGAATGGTCAGCTCCGGCACAGAGGCGACAATGTCCGCCATTCGTTTGGCTCGCGGCTACACAGGGCGGGATAAGATCATCAAATTTGAAGGCTGCTACCACGGCCATTCCGATTCTCTGCTGGTTAAAGCCGGATCAGGCGCACTCACCCTTGGGCAGCCTAGCTCGCCGGGCGTACCGGACGATTTCGCCAAACACACGCTCACCTGTGAATACAACAATCTTGAATCGGTCAAACACGCCTTTGAACAATACCCCGACCAAATCGCCTGCTTAATTATCGAACCGGTGGCAGGCAATATGAACTGCATTCCGCCGAAACCGAACTTCCTGCAAGGCTTGCGGACACTTTGCACCCAATACGGTGCACTCTTTATCATTGATGAAGTGATGACGGGCTTCCGTGTCGCCCTCGGCGGTGCACAACAATACTACGGCGTAACACCGGATTTGACTACGCTAGGCAAAATCATCGGTGGCGGAATGCCGGTCGGCGCATTTGGCGGCAAAAAAGAGATTATGCAACACATTGCCCCGACCGGCCCGGTTTACCAAGCCGGCACACTATCGGGCAACCCGATTGCGATGTCGGCAGGTTTAGCCTGCTTAACCGAACTCGCCAAAGCGGACAACGAGCAAAAACTGGCGGAAAAAACCAAAACCCTCGCCGAAGGCTTCAAAGCCCTTGCCGACAAACACGGCATTCCGCTCACCGTACAATATGTGGGCGGTATGTTCGGGCTGTTCTTCACCGAGCAAACCGCAGTGGAAAGCTACCAAGATGTGATGAAATGCGATGTGCAAGCCTTCAACACCTTCTTCCATAAAATGTTGGAAAAAGGGATTTACCTTGCACCGTCCGCATTTGAGGCAGGCTTTATGTCCCTTGCTCACAGTGATGACGATATTCAACACACACTCGCAATGGCGGATCTCGTCTTTGCGCAAATGAAATAAATCCCTCATTCACGAGGGATTTAAAACAGCCCGCTATCACGCGGTCGGTTTTTGTCAAATTATTGCAAAAATTCTGCCTAAACCGACCGCTTGTATTAGCTGAACACGGCTTGATTAAACCGCTCGGCATAAGCCACCAAATTTGGCAAGCGACGAACATAATCCGTCAGCGGGGTGCTAAAGGGATTTGCCAGAAAACCGGCGATCGCCGTTGCTAATACGCAATCGATCGAGTGAATTGCGTCCCCGAAAAAGAACGGTTTATCCGCTAAATAATCGGCAATCGCTTGGACATCTTGGTAGCCAAAGGCATAAATTTGCTCGGCACAATGGCGACCAATCCCGTGCCCGTGCATTTGTTGGCGAGAACCTTCCCGCAGCTGCGTCATTACTTGATCTTGCACTTCCTGCGGCAACCCTGACAACATTGCATTCCGCACAAACGCCTCGCCTGACGGATCAACCATTCGCGCATAAACGCCAACCCAATACAAATGTTCCTCTGCCATACGGCGAAAGGCTTCCGCTACCGCTTTCTGCTCGGCGGATAATGTGCGATCCAGTGCCAAATCGCCCTTTTGTTCCAGGTAACGCTGAATCAGCGAGCTGTCGGCAATCTGTTGCTCGCCGTCTTGCAAGACCGGCACTTTACCGTTAGGCATCTTGGACAAGTCGGCGACAAATTCCACTCGATAAAGCTTGCCGCTCAACTTTAACAGTGCCTCTGCCTTCCAAGCAAACGGCGATAAACTCCGTGCCTTTTTCGATCCCGGAACAGAATATAAAATATACATTTTTAGCTCCTATGCTTTCCATTTACATTCATTCTTTGATAGTATAATTTTAAATTAACTTATTGAAAATAAGTAACTTTTTTTCCAATAGTTACCGACAGGTAAGTTTTTAATAAGGGGCTGTACTAGATAACTAGGGAAATCTAATTTCAGGTTAGAATAATCCCTATGAGAAGAAGTCGTTTAAGTCAGTACAAGCAAAACAAACTG